>NZ_JBLWVF010000006.1:0-203230 GCF_048268605.1 Primorskyibacter flagellatus | reverse complement strand
GCGGCGCACAACGAGAACCCAAAACCTTACAAATGGGTCAAGTCCGCCGACGAAATCCTCGCCTCCGTCAAGCGGTTCTGCCAAAGAACACAGCAAACCCTATGTGGCGAACTTTAGATTCGGGTGACTAGTAGATACGGGAAGATTGAAGCAAGGAAAGCGCTATCGTTCCAGCTTGACTTACGGGCTGATTTTTAATTTGTGCACGTAAAAGAAACGTTTCGACGATTTTGTTCACGCTGGCACCGTCAGACAAATCCTTTAGGTTTGACGTCCCGAAAGAACGTTCTGTCTTTTCTTTAAACGTCTCAAGCTGCTTGTCGATGTCCAGAGAGCCAAAATCGCTTGGCAAGCCAAGTGCGGTCTCAAACACCGCTCGAAGGGCCGTCGTCCCCATTATTTGGAACCATTTTGTATCGTTACCCGACGTAGAGCTGGCTATTTCCGGCAACCCACGGGAAAAGTTCAAAGCCAATCGCATGTCATCATCTTGTTCGCCGACGGCAACTTCAAAAGTCTGGCTTTGGTATTTCTGCACAATCTCGTGATGAAAGTCAGACAACTTCGTTCGCGGCGTATCAAAATCTCCAAAGCCAAATGCCTTCGCAAATTCTGAATACCGTGAGTCCGACAGTTTGTTCGCCAAGGATGATGGGTTTAAGGTGCCTTCTTCCAAGACTTTTTGCACTAAAAACTTGCTGTCGATATCGTCGGAAAGCCCAAACGCCCCTAAAGCGATTCTTAGAAGTCGCCTATCGGATACTAGCTGCTCTGCCGTATCAATCTTTCCAATGTGTTCTTTAAAGTAGTCTGTGTCCCGCTGGATCGTGACAGAGTTGGCATGGGTGTTCTTCTGCACTGCCAAAGTTCTTTCCAGAAATTTCCAGCCGGATAGGCCTGTGGTAGGAATGACGGGTTGATAGGTCATGGTTGATGTGCCGCAAGCAGTCGGTCCTCTCGAGGAATAAGTGCTTTCAAGGCGCGAAGGCACTGATAGAACTGCTGACGCACCAGCGCGTCAGTTGCTTGGCCGAGAATTTTGCGACTATCGCCGTCAGTCAATATTTGGCTGAGTTCTTCGATTCTTCGCAAGAGTTGGTGTTTGACCACTTCAGGTGCCGCATCACCAGTCAAAACCAATTGAGCGGAATAGCAAATTCGTCGCACGGGCGTTGTGGCATCGTCGGGATGTATCGCATCGCGAAGCCTAAGGATATTGGCATTTGGTGACAGGATGGTAAATCGGCTTCTTCGGTCGCCATTTTCGACAACAGCGCCATTAATAAGCAACCTTTCCTTGGGTCCAAGTTTTAGCACCAGTCCGGTCATCGCTGTGCTCCTCCGTTGCTAAGGCCCTTCAAGATCGCAGCGTTGATTTGCAATAGCGGCGCAACGCCAGCGTTACCTTTAAGCACCTCACCGGTGTGGCGCTGTGTAAATTCAGCAAGATACATGATCTGGGCGCGCAAAGATGGAGGCAGCTGGTTTCCATCTCCCGCCACATCGACCGCCAGTGCGGTCCATAGTTTTCGATTGTCGTGCAGCGCCGATGCCAGTTCCGCAAAGCCCGCACTGCCCTTAAGTGCCGTTGCGCGAATTCGGTGCGTCACCTTCGCGATGATCTCATATTCAGTGCTACGGGCGGTACGTGTCGACGATGCCGAGTTTGAGTAGGCGCGTTGGGCCAACATGTGAGCGTTCACGTCACATCCTTCCGAAAGTTGCAATGTAGGGGGTCATTGGGGTGCGGAGGCCGTTGAAGCGGCCTCCGCAAATCAGTTTAGCGGAAAAGCGACAGCAAAGACTGCGGTGCTTGATTGGCAATCGAAAGCGCTTGAACACCAAGTTGCTGCTGTACCTGTAGCGCTTGAAGTCGCGCGGACGCCTCTTCCATATCGGCATCCACCATGGCACCGATGCCGGATGTCAGAGAATCTGTAAGATTCGAGATGAAATCAGCCTGGGTAGAAATCCGCCCTTCTACCGAGCCGAAGGCAGCAGCAGCTTCAATTGACGTGTCAATGAGGGTTTCGACAGCGGCAAGCGCAGCGGTCGCGCCCCCTGCGGTTGAAACGTCGATACCTGCCAGCGCACCAAGACCGCCCGAACCTGCGTTGGTAAACTGGCCGCTGACAGACAGGTCGACAGCGCCGGCATTGGTGAAGTCAAGCGTTCCAGGGGTGCCGCTGTCGTAATCGACAGTTAAACCAGCAATATTCAGATTGTCGATCTTTGACTTTAGCGCAACAGCGACCACATCAGCAGTCGTTGTCGACGCGGCGTCGTCAGCAGTAACCGTGTAGGAAACGGTCTCTCCGCCGACGGTCAGTGCAACCTTATCACCAGCTGCAAAAGGCAGACCGTTCTCAGCAATTTCAACCTGTTCGTTGCCGCCCCCGGCGTCCAATGCGAAGGCAACTGCATCACCGTTGCCGGACGAACCAATCGAACTACCCGAGAAAATATCATTGGCGGTATAGCCGCCCTGCGACAGGTCTTGTGCAGCTACTGTGATCGAAGAGGCAGTAACATTGCCAGCGCTGTCGCGATCAAGCGAAGACAAGATCGAAGCACCGCCGCCGCCATTAACGAGGTTCAAACCATTGAACTGCGCCGCACCAACGACGGATGCAATCTGATTTTTAAGCGCTGTAACGTCGTCGTTGATCTTATCTCGGTCGACGTTGTCTTCCTGTGCGGCGACGATCTTGCCCTTCATCTGAGTCAGTAGATCAGTGATCGTTTCAGATGCCTGCCGTGCTACTGCAACAGTAGATTCGCCAAGCGACAGACTGTCAGAGATGGCTTTGAAGCCCTTGACATCCGACTCCATGACTTTCGAGATCGCCCAGATCGCCGAGTTGTCCTTGGCGCTCGCAACATTTTTGCCTGTTGAGATCTGGCTTTGTGTTTGAGCCAAGCCAGAGTTGATGGATTTCAGAGTTTGCAGCGCGACCATCGCGCTGTTGTTTGTCAGAATGCTCGACATAGCATTTCCTTTTCTCAAATAGGGTCTTTAACCCGTTCAAACATGTCGCGGTTATCCGCGTCGAAAGCGCCATTCTGACTATTACAGCCCGGCCGCTCCGGTCACTGCGCCACCCCATCGGATGCTCGGCTATCTTGTGCGAATGATCCCTAATGGAGCGCTAATAACGTCAAGCTCTTATGTGCGATTTTATTGAAATTACGCGCGTTTCTCGATACGGCTTTGGTTCGTGCTGTCGAGGGCGGACTTGCGACCAGATTGATCGTAGGTTTCAAGCGATCTGCGAATCCTGCGAAGACTGCCCAGCCGATTGGCAACTGAACGAATCCCCAAAAGCGCACGATCGAGCAGGATCTGATTTCTTGCCAGTTTTTGTTGCAGTCTTGTGATGTCTAAAACGTCAGCGCCACTCAAGCTGGCAATCAGTGTCTCTTTTTGTGACACCATTCTGCCAATCTGATCCAGATCTCCGGACAGCAACGCCTCTCGCTCTGCATTCAGCAGATCATCCAGCGCATCCCGCACATCGTCTATATTATTTTCAGCCATCTTGACGTTCCTTCAATGCGTGAAAAATTGTTTCGGCCAGGCCGATGCCGCCGGATTGCGTGATGGCTCTGGCCTGCTCCATCCTCAGAAATGATGAAAACTGCGCTTCTCCAGCACCTCCTCCAAAGCTGTCGGGAGCCTCTGCCAAGCCGGCTGCTTTTAACATCTCGGACAGAAACTGAGCCTCCAGCTCACGGGATGCTGCCATCAAGGCCGTATCGCCGGGCGAAATCGAGATACTGCGGGGGTGAATTGACTGAACCAACATTTAAAGATCCTAAGTATGGTCTGATTAACTTCGATTTGATCCGACAGCGGTAAAGATGCGGTAACTAAAGTCCGTAATAGTGGTGCAGTGACAGAAACTGTCGGGAGCTCAGGAATGCTAGAACATCCGTTCTTGCGCTTTAATGGCGCTACAGATGACAATCATTTGGTCAAACAGAAGCGGGAGACGCCCAAGTCTGATTTCAAAACGTTTTTGGAAACAACCATCAACAAAGCGGTGCGTAGGCCGGATGAGACTCCATCGTCAGACGTCAAAAGCTCTGAAACGAAGGCCGACCTACGCAGTGACGAGGAAGCGAACGACGAAAATAGTGCTGGTGTACAAGGTGCCCTGACGGAGGACAGCACTGCTTTCGAAGAATTTTCTACAGAAGGCACGGTCGGCGCTGGTTTTTCAGCGGCAAAAGGGGCGGAGCATTCTCAGCGGTTGGCGGTATCCTTGGCATCTCGTGACAGCAGTTCAAAACCGCCAAACGGGGAAAAAGAGGCTCAGGGCCTAAATGCAGAAAAAGACGGCAAATCAGGGACAAATGCGGCCTTGGGGACAGATGGTAAGAGCAGGGTGGCGTTAAGCCGCGGTGCCTCTGCCGACGGTTTGATTTCGTCGCCCAACGTGCCCGGCCAAAACCCAACAAACAGAATCGATGCGCCAATCGCAGCCGAGATGCTGTCTGCGATGCCTGGCAGCTCGGGATCATTGCAGCCGCTTCTTGCGAGGCAAGGTTTGGTCGGCCAGACGACCAATGGGTCGAGGGTACCAGGGAGTACCGAATCTGATGGGAAAACCGTGATTGCCAAAAAAGAGCAGGTTAACATGGCTGAAGGAGGCGATGTTAGGGTCCATCCAGCGGCATCGCGCGTTGACAGTTCGATCCGTCATGCGTTCAGGGGCGCTGTGGCATCTCAACATGGTACCGCAGGCTATTCGTCTGGGATGACCTTGGCGCAAGAAAGATCTGATTCTCCTGTGCAGGTCACTGAATCAATACTGGAAGTCGAGTTTGATGCGGCGATTAAACAGCAATCAGGTGAGGGACCTTACACCACGCCAATTCAGGAATTGGGTCGGAAGGCAGCGACCCAGGCCATGTATCGTCCGGAAAATATTACACGACAAATCGTTGAGGCGATCCATCGAGCCGCCGACAACCGGGTTGAGATCCGCTTGAACCCGGATGAGTTGGGGCGTGTGCAGATCCAGATGACGACGACGGAGGCGGGCATCGTAATGTCTGTAATCTCTGAACGCCCGGAGACGACAGAACTGTTGCGACGCCATATCGATTTGCTCGCGCAAGAGTTCGAAGGGATGGGATATTCAGAAATGGAATTCACATTCAACGATGAGCGCGCAAGCGGTGAACAGCATAGCAGGCCGAATCATGCAAGCCCTGCCGAAAATCTAACAAACACCATGCAGAATCAAGGATCTCAGGAAGCGGCGACAATGGCCCTTACTGGGATAGATATAAGGATCTAAAGGAACCCGATGGACACAGTTACAACGCTTCCGCCCGCATATTCCGCATCATCTGGCACCGCACAAGCAACAGCGAGTAAGCCAACCCTCAGTTCAGATTTTGAGACATTCCTGCGCATGCTGACCGCACAAATGCAAAATCAGGATCCGCTGAACCCGGTCGATTCGACGGATTACGCCACACAATTGGCGACTTTTTCGTCAGTTGAACAGCAGGTGCTGTCTAATGATCTTCTGCGCAACATATCGTCCGCCCTTAATGTAGGAGGGTTGTCTCAACTGTCCGGCTGGGTCGGAATGGACGCACTGTCAGACGCGCCTGCCTATTTCACAGGCACGCCCGTTTCTGTGCGGCCAGAGATGCCGGAGGACGCCAGCAAGGTAGAGCTGGTCGTCAAGGATGACACCGGCGCAGTCGTCGCGCGGCAAGACATTACCGGCGAAGAAGGGATTATTGAGTGGGCGGGTAAAACTGAGTCAGGACAAGTTTTGCCTAGAGGCAATTACGAGTTCGAGGCGATCGCAACCGGAGCAGACGGCGACACTGAAACGCTTCCGATTTCAGTCTATGCGCGAATCGTCGAAGCGCGAACAGCCTCTGGTGGAATCGTTCTTGGGTTAGAGGGCGGTACAGAAATAGCATCTGATGAAGTCATTGCGTTACGGTCAGCCTGAGGGTTGGTAGATTGTCGCTTCTTGCAAGTGCGATCCATCTGTGAATTTGGCATGGAAGCTCTGCATGACTTTTCTGACCGATTGCACAGGCGACCTTGCAGAGTCTTTGCTTCGCCCGCCATTGCCCATGGCGAAAAACACACGCTCCTGAACACGCAAGCAAACTGGATAGTTTCCGTCTTGGGTGTATAAACCTTTTATCATTCAACGTAACCTTGTGGTGTTGCCTGAATGTCGCAATGCTGCAATCCAGAGAAAACATGCCTGATCGACTATAGAAACAGGTTTGAACGACGATCACATCATGTATAAGATGAAAGCATGAGGCGCTTTGCGCCCCTAAAAGTACAGTCTGGAGAGAATTATGAAAAAGTTTTCGATGATCGTCGCAGCCGCAGCCGCAGCTGTTGCCGTTTCGACCGCTGCTCCGCTGGCGGCTGAACCCGCAGCCGTCGACAGCGATCCCTTCGTCGCCACCCAAGGCCTGTCGGCCGTTCCGGCGCTCGGCATTGTTGCCGGCGTTGCCGCAATCGTGGTGATTGCAGCATCCTCATCGGGCACCTAAGCCCTTCGAGCGGATCTGAATGTGAAAGCGGCGGCCCATGGGCCGCCGCTTTCATTTTGTCGGACAACTATGGGTCAGTGACTCAGGGTACACATCCTGAAACGCGATCAGAATACGGCTTGGATTACCAAGGTGGTTCCGATGCCGATGGTCAATCCCAGCACCATCCAGATTGACCGTATGCGCCCGGTCCGAGGTTTTTCGACAGGTGTCGGCTCTGACTGACGGATAAGCGCTGCTTCAACCAATCCCGGCAGCCGAGGCCCAAAGCGGGCCATGACCTTCGCCGTCCGGGCCAGATCGCGCGCCACTGCACGAGGCCCGATGGACTGTTTGATGTAATCCTCGACAACCGGTTTGGCGACTTCCCAGATATTCATCTGCGGGTTGAGTGACCGTGCAACGCCTTCGACGACGACCATCGTGCGTTGCAGAAGAATCAACTCGGTGCGGGTTTCCATCCCGAAACGCTCGGTCACCTCAAACAGGTAGGACAATAAGCGGCCCATCGAGATCCGCGTTGCGTCCATGCCGAAAATCGGTTCGCCAACGGCGCGCAGGGCGCGGGCGAACTCGTCCACGTCTCGGTCAGCAGGAACGTAGCCCGCCTCGAAATGCACCTCGGCGACACGTTTGTAATCACGACGAATAAAGCCGAACAGAATTTCGGCATAGACCCGGCGCGTATATTCATCGATATGGCCCATGATCCCGAAATCGTAGGCGATGATATTTCCGTTCGGAGCAACCTTCAGGTTGCCTTGATGCATGTCTGCGTGGAAAAAACCATCGCGCAGGGCGTGTTTCAGGAAAAGCTGCAACGCTCTTTCGCTGATCGCGCGGCGGTCATGTCCGGCGGCGTCAATGGCCGCGTTGTCGCCCATCGGGACACCTTCCGCCCAGCCCAGTGTCATCACGCGGCGGGCTGACAGGGACCATTTGACCTGAGGTAATTCAAAGCCTTCATCGCCCACCGTATTGGCAGCAAATTCGGAAGCGGACGCCGATTCCAGGCGCAGATCAAGCTCGCCCAGAACCACGCCTTCAAAATGGGTGATGACCTCCATCGGGCGCAGGCGGCGCGACGACGGGGACAGAAGTTCGACCATGCGCGCCGCAAAATAAAACGCGTCGATGTCCTTGCGAAAGGCTTTCTCGATCCCTGGACGCAAAACCTTTACGGCGACGGTTTCGCCGGTTTCAGCGATACGGGCCTTGTGAACCTGCGCAATCGACGCCGCCGCCACCGGCTCGCCAAATTCTGAAAAGATGGTGTCGGCCGGGATTTCCAGCTCCCGCTCAATCTCGGCCTTCGCCAAAGCGGTCGAGAAGGGCGGCAGCTTGTCTTGCAGGACACGCAGTTGAACAGCAAGCTCGTCGCCGACAACATCCGGCCGCGTCGACAGAACCTGCCCGAACTTGATGTAGGCAGGGCCAAGAGCGGTCAGTGCGCGTGTGGCGGGCGGCATGGACGGATCGCCCTTGTAGCCCAGCCACTTGAATGGCCAACCCAAGGCGCGCGCGGCAATTCGCAACGGGCGCGGCGCGTCGAACGCGTCAAGCACGACGCCCATTGCGCCCGTGCGTTCCAGGGTGGCGCCGGTCCGGATCAGGCGCCAGATGTTATGGGGTCCGCGCATGGTCTAGATTTTCCAGCCGGAATGCAGGCAGGCCACGCCCATTGTCAGATTGCGGTATTTTGCCTGTTCGAAGCCAGCACCCTGCACCATGCCCAGAAAACTCTCTTGATCGGGAAAGCGCCGAATCGATTCCACCAGATATTGATAGCTGTCGCGATCTCCGGCAATCATCTGGCCCAGACGCGGGATGATGTTGAACGAGTAAAGATCGTACACTTTCTGCATCATGTCATTGGGTATTTGACTGAACTCCAGCACCATCAGACGACCGCCGGGACGCAGGACGCGGAACGCTTCGGCCAGGGCGTCTTGGGGACGGGTCACGTTCCGAATGCCAAAGGAGATGGTGTAGACGTCGAAACTGTTGTCGGGAAAGGGCAGGGACATCGCGTCGCCCACAATCCAATCGAGGCTATCGGCCATCGCTTCGGCCTCTGCCCGTTTGCGGCCTTCGGCAAGCATGGGTTCGGTCAGGTCCAGAACGGTCGCCTGCCCATGCCCCGCGCGCTTGAGAAACCGAAAGGCGATATCCCCGGTGCCGCCGGCAACGTCCAGCAACTGTTGACCCGGCCTTGGTGCCAGCCAATCCATCATCGCGTCTTTCCAGACCCGGTGGATGCCCATCGACATGGCGTCGTTCATCACGTCATATTTGGACGCAACAGAATTGAAGACGCCCTGAACGCGTCCGGCCTTTTCGTTTTCGGGAACGGTTTCAAATCCGAAATGCGTGGTTTTCTGAGCGTCCTGGGTCATCGGGCCTTGTGATCCTCGTGTGTGACCCTTCTTATAGAGCGCCGCTCCGCCGTTACAATGCGACCCTGCCGACAGGAGACACCCCGATGCCCGAATTGCCCGAAGTCGAGACAGTCCGTCGCGGCCTATCCCCCGTCATGGAGGGTGCGCGGATCACAAGGGCGCAGGTCAACCGGCCGGACCTGCGCTGGCCGTTTCCGCCCGATATGTCCGCCCGGTTGGCCGGAACTCGGGTCGAGCGGTTGCGGCGGCGTTCGAAATACATTCTTGCGGATCTGGATACCGGCGAGTCGCTGTTGATCCACTTGGGCATGTCGGGTCGGATGTTGATCTCGGGCGATCCGTTGGGAATATTTGCACATGAGCATCCGGCGGCGGAAAAACATGACCATGTCGTGTTCGACATGGATAATGGCGCGCGTATCACTTTCAACGATCCGCGACGCTTTGGTGCGATGGACCTGATGCCAACCGCCACGGCGGATCTGCATCCCTTGTTGGCCAAAATCGGACCGGAGCCGTTGGGAAACCAATTCTCTGAAAATCACCTGATCGGGGCGCTTCGGGGGCGGAACATGCCAGTGAAATCCGCACTACTCGATCAGAAGATCGTTGCGGGGCTTGGCAATATTTACGTTTGTGAAGCGCTGTTTCGGGCAGGAATATCGCCAATGCGCAAGGCGGGCAGGATCGCGGAAAAGCGTGTCGCACGTCTGGTTCCGATCATCCGCGATGTGTTGTCAGAGGCGATCGAGGCGGGCGGCTCATCCTTGCGCGATTTCCGACAGGCAGATGGTGAGTTGGGGTATTTTCAACACAGGTTTGATGTCTACGGTCGCGAAGGTTTGAAGTGCCGAACAGAAGGCTGTGAAGGGCCCGTCAAGCGAATCGTTCAGTCGGGACGATCCTCTTTCTTCTGCGGGCAATGCCAAAGATAACTTGATTGACCGGCCGCAAGTGGTAAGAAATCGGGTCTGAACGGAACAACCGAAAGCAGTTTTCATGGCCTATGAGACGATCATCGTCGAGGTAGAAGACCACATTGCCACTATCAAGCTGAACCGACCGGATGCGCTGAACGCGTTGAACTCGCATTTGCTGAAGGAATTGGTGAAGGCCCTGAAAGAGGCTGACGGCAATGAAAAAGTGCGGTGCATCATCCTGACCGGCTCTGCCAAGGCATTTGCGGCGGGCGCGGATATCAAGGAAATGTCGGAGAAATCCTATGTCGACATGTTCCTGTCCGATTACTTCGGAAATGAACATGAGCAGATGATGCGAATCCGCAAGCCGATCATCGCAGCGGTCGCTGGTTATGCCTTGGGCGGCGGGTGCGAATTGGCGATGATGTGTGATTTCATTATCGCGGCAGATAACGCGAAATTCGGCCAGCCCGAGATCAACCTTGGTGTGGTTGCGGGCCTTGGCGGCACGCAGCGTCTGACACGGTTCGTGGGCAAGTCAAAGTCAATGGACATGCATCTGACCGGCCGTTTCATGGATGCTGACGAGGCCGAACGATCTGGTCTGGTAAGCCGGGTCGTTCCGGCCAAGAAACTTATGGAAGAAGCTCAGGCGAGTGCCGCCAAGATCGCTGAAAAATCGGTGCTGACCTCGATGGCCGTGAAAGAATCGGTCAACCGCAGCTACGAGACGTCGCTTGCAGAGGGTATTTTGTACGAACGTCGTCTGTTTCAGTCCATGTTTGCCACCGAGGACCAGACAGAAGGCATGTCGGCATTTCTTGAAAAGCGCGCAGCGCAGTTCCGAGACAGGTGATCGGCTGCCCCCGAAAGCCAGGTGCTTGATAGATTTGGTTGGAGCGGGATGGCGTCGGACGCTGTTTCGGCTACGCCGAAAGCCGCCCCGCCCGCCATCCCGTATGCGGCGCGCGTTGGTTGGAATGGGGCAGCGGGGGCGCGGCGTGTCGATTGAGGTTTTGCCAGGGCAGTTCAGGCAAACTTTCAATCGAGCTGCGGTGTTTCTGGTCGGGAAATGGGGTTTCCAACGCCGCTCAAGCAGTCTATAGGACGCCGCTATATGCGCGTGATGCCCGCTCTGGCAAGAATCGATCCGATCGGCTGTGCCGTGATGTGGGTTTCATGACGCGAAGAATTTTGGAACCTGCAAGCTGGGAATACACATATGGCCAATTCGCCTCAGTCGAAGAAACGCGCAAAGCAGAACGAAAAGCGTTTCGCAATCAACAAGACGCGCCGGTCGCGCATCCGGACCTATCTGCGCAAAGTCGAAGAGGCGATTGCCTCTGGCGACAAGGACGCAGCAACAGCCGCATTGCGTGCAGCACAGCCAGAACTGATGCGTGGCGTCACCAAGGGCGTGTTCCACAAGAATACCGCGTCGCGCAAAATGTCGCGTCTGAGCGCCCGGGTCAAATCGCTGGCCTAAGCCGACCTGACGCATTGTTTGATGAAGGCACCGCTGCGCGGTGCCTTTTTTCGTGTTGTGGCCCGCCTGCATAGGGGTCAGAGATTCTTTTCGTGTTTAATGAGAGTCAAGATCGAAGAGCGGTTGCCGCTGACGGCGCGCAATTGGTAGTTTGTTCTTGCGAGTCACATCGCTGGGGGGACAGGCGAAGGCAGAACTTGCCACGGGCCGAGTTTAAGGCTGTTGCATTCTGCGTTCCTACGCCAGCTGCCAATAAGGTGGTGTAGAGCTAAGGGGGTATTACCCCCCAAGCCAGTCCAGTAATTGCGCGCGTGTCGCGGTCATGAATGTACTGCCTTGCCGGATTTGGGACTCTGGCGACGCTTGTTATGGCTGGATCATGCGTGTGGAAACAGTTCGTGTTCCGTTGCTGTTGCGGCAATGGGGTCAGGAATGTTTTGCCCGGATGATTTGGCCGCCCGCCGCTGCCGCGGTTGGTCGACGTTGGGAGATGGCATGAAATGGGGCCGGTATAAATGACACTGGAACAATGGGGCGCGTTGCAGGACAGTCTTTGCCAGACTGTGGGAAAAAATAACTATACGAACTGGCTAAAGCCGCTGAAATTCTCCGGGGTGCAGGACGGCGTGGCAAAGTTCCATGTGCCCACTAACTTTCTGGGCAGCTACGTTTCGCAGAACTTTGGCGAGCTTATTCTGGCCAAACTCTCGACCGAGTCGAGCAGTATCCGGCGCTTGCAATTCGAGGTGGCACCGCAGGGAGCACAGAACGCGCCGCGCCAGCCCACCACGGCACGGCCGGAACTGGCCGCGCAGTCCAAAGATGCGATGGCACCTGGCGGAGGCGACACATTGCCGGGCGCGCCGCTTGATGCACGGTTTACGTTCGATACATTCGTTGTGGGCAAGCCCAACGAATTGGCCCATGCCGCCGCGCGCCGGGTTGCAGAAGGCGGTCCGGTAACTTTCAACCCGCTGTTCCTTTATGGGGGGGTCGGGCTTGGCAAGACGCACCTGATGCATGCCATCAGTTGGGAACTTCGCGTGCGCAGTCCGCAGATGAACGTACTTTATCTTTCTGCCGAACAATTCATGTATCGTTTTGTTCAGGCCTTGCGCGATCGCAAGATGATGGACTTCAAAGAGATGTTCAGGTCAGTCGATGTATTGATGGTTGATGATGTTCAGTTCATCGCCGGCAAGGATTCCACGCAGGAAGAGTTCTTTCACACATTCAACGCGCTGGTGGATCAGAACAAGCAGATCATCATTTCCGCAGACCGGGCACCGGGCGAGATCAAGGATCTGGAAAACCGCATCAAATCGCGTCTTCAAAGCGGTCTTGTGGTGGATCTGCATCCCACTGACTACGAGTTGCGCCTTGGTATTCTGCAAACCAAGGTCGATGGGCATCGCCTGCAATATCCGGATCTGGAGCTTGAATCCGGCGTGCTGGAATTCCTTGCGCTGCGGATCTCGACAAATGTGCGGGTACTAGAAGGGGCGTTGACGCGGTTGTTTGCGTTTGCATCGCTGGTGGGCCGGCCGATCACAATGGATCTGACGCAGGATTGTCTGTCCGACGTGTTGCGCGCTTCGGAACGAAAAATCACCATTGAAGAGATTCAGCGCAAAGTGTCCGAGCATTACAACATCCGTCTCAGTGATATGATCGGACCGAAACGGGTGCGCAGTTTTGCGCGTCCGCGGCAGGTGGCGATGTATCTGTGCAAGCAGATGACCAGCAGATCGCTGCCTGAGATCGGGCGTCGCTTTGGCGGGCGTGACCACACCACGGTTATGCATGGGGTCAAACGTATCGAGGAACTGAAGGTTCAGGATGGTCAGATTGCCGAGGATCTGGAATTGTTGCGCCGCGCTCTTGAGGCCTGAAATCGCTGCACATCTGCATCAACGGGCGTCCCGATCCGGCGGACGCCCTTGACGACCCGAAAAATCCAATGGACAAACCAACAAAGCGCTTGGAACCACCTGTGGCTGCGGCTACCGTGTGTATCCCGGTAACGCGGAGGGTCGAGGAATGAAGTTCAGCATGGAACGCGCCACATTGCTAAAGGCAGTGGCGCAGGCGCAATCGGTGGTCGAACGCCGAAACACCATTCCGATCCTGGCGAATGTGTTGATAGAGGCCGAAGGGGACACGGTCTCATTCCGCGCCACCGATCTGGACATCGAGGTTGTCGACAAGGCCTCTGCTCAGGTTGAACGTGCAGGCGCAACAACTGTGTCTGCCGTCACTCTGCATGAAATTGTCCGCAAGCTGCCGGACGGCGCACTGGTTTCACTGACCGAAGAGGGTGCCACCGGGCGGCTGACGGTCGAGGCGGGACGGTCTAATTTCAGTCTTGCCACGCTGCCCAAAGAAGACTTCCCGGTAATGGCGACGTCGGAATATACGGCTAACTTCTCGGCAGAGGCGCAGGTGTTGCGGCGGCTGTTCGACAAGTCGAAATTCGCGATCTCCACTGAAGAAACACGATATTACCTTAACGGTGTCTATATGCATGTCGCCGATGGCGAGGATGGCAAAGTGCTGCGATGCGTCGCGACCGATGGCCACCGTCTGGCCCGGATCGACGCGCCGCTGCCGAAAGGTGCCGAGGACATGCCGGGCGTGATCGTTCCGCGCAAGACCGTGGGCGAGATGCGAAAACTTCTGGAAGACGACGAGATGCAGATCGCCGTCTCGGTTTCCGAGACCAAGGTGCGGTTCGCCACGCCGGAAATTACGCTGACCTCCAAGGTGATCGACGGGACATTCCCCGATTATACCCGTGTGATCCCGCAGGGAAATACCCGCCGGATGGAGGTTGACGCCTCCGATTTTGCCCGCGCCGTGGACCGTGTTGCGACAGTTTCTTCCGAACGCTCGCGCGCAGTAAAGCTTGCACTGGACGAAGACCGCTTGATCCTGTCGGTGAATGCACCCGATAGCGGTGCCGCCGAGGAAGAATTGGTCGTGGCCTACGCGGATGAGCGGCTGGAGATCGGGTTCAACGCCAAGTATCTGCTGGAGATCGCCAGCCAGGTGGATCGCGAGAATGCCGTTTTCCTGTTCAATTCCTCTGGGGACCCCACTTTGATGCGGGAAGGCAACGACACCAGCGCCGTCTATGTGGTCATGCCCATGCGCGTTTGACGGCAGGGCGCGCGCTATCCTTGCCTGAAGTCGGGGCTGCCGATGGTGCAGTGCAGCATCCATGACGAGCCTCTATCTGGAAAAGCTCACACTCTCGCATTTCCGGTCGCACAAGCGCGCGATGCTGGAGGTCGATGCCCGGCCCGTGGCACTGTTTGGGGCGAATGGGGCGGGCAAGACCAATATCCTCGAAGCGATTTCGCTGTTCTCGCCCGGTCGTGGATTGCGACGCGCCTCTGCCGAAGAGATGACGCGACGGCCGGAAGCGCTTGGCTGGAAGGTCACAGGACTGCTTCAGAGTTTGGCCAATGTCCACGAGGTCGCTTTTCAATCGCAAGCCGGCAACCCCCGACAGGTCCGCGTGGACGAAAAGGCCGCGACGCAACCGGCATTGGGGCGCATTGGACGGGTGCTTTGGCTGGTGCCGTCGATGGATCGGCTTTGGATCGAAGGCGCAGACGGGCGCAGGCGGTTTCTAGACCGGATGACGCTGTCATTTTTCCCCGGCCACGCCGAAGCCTCGCTGGACTATGAAAAGGCCATGAGGGAACGCAATCGCCTGCTCAAGGACATGGTGCGGGACGCCTCCTGGTATGCCGCGCTGGAGGTTCAGATGGCCGATACCGGTGCTGCGATCCACGCGAACCGGATTGCCGCGCTGGCAGAATTGCAGGGGGCGCAGGACGAAGCACAAACCGCATTCCCGACCGCAGATCTGGAACTGATCCAGTCGGAGGGGGGCATGCCGGAAACGGCTGCCGACTTGCGTGATGCGCTGGCTACAGGACGGCAGCGCGACATGGCCGCAGGGCGCACGTTGATCGGGCCACATCGCGCCGATATGGCAGCAACCTTCGCGGCCAAGGGCGTTCCGGCCCGCGATTGTTCGACGGGCGAACAGAAGGCGCTGCTGATCTCGTTGATCCTTGCCAATTCCCGTGCACTTGCCCGCAGTTTTGGCGCGCCGCCGCTTTTGCTGCTGGACGAGGTTGCCGCACATCTGGATGCGAACCGCCGTTCTGCGCTGTATGACGAGGTCTGCGCGCTTGGTGCACAGGCCTGGATGACCGGCACAGGGGCAGAGCTTTTTTCAGAACTGGGTCCCCGCGCACAGCGTCTGGAAATCAGCGAAACCGACGGGGTTTCTCAGGTGCTGCGCCACGGCGATTGAGGGTGCTGCACACGCAGCGGTTGTGATGTGTCATTTGACGCCGTCAAACCACCAAATCATGTGTCAATCGCGTGACAATGCCCCCAATGATAGGTATAAAATGCGCAAAATACCAAGGAAGGCCGGCATGTCCGATACCGAGCAAGAACAAACAGCCTATGGCGCAGATTCCATCAAAGTTCTCAGGGGCTTGGAGGCTGTGCGCAAACGGCCCGGCATGTATATCGGTGACACCGATGACGGCTCTGGTCTGCATCATATGGTATACGAAGTCGTGGACAACGGGATTGACGAGGCGCTCGCCGGTCATGCGACCAAGGTTTCGGTAAAAATACATGCCGACAGTTCGGTTTCGGTCCGCGACAACGGCCGCGGCATCCCGGTTGATATTCACGACGAAGAAGGCGTGTCTGCGGCAGAGGTCATTATGACCCAGCTTCATGCGGGCGGAAAATTCGACCAGAACTCGTACAAAGTGTCAGGCGGCCTGCACGGGGTTGGCGTCTCGGTCGTGAACGCTCTCAGCGATTGGCTGGAACTGCGCATCTGGCGCAACGGCAAAGAACATTACGCAAGGTTCGAGCGTGGCGATACGGTCGAACATCTGCGCGTTGTCGGGGATGCGAATGGCGAAAAGGGGACCGAGGTCCGCTTTTTCGCGTCGCTCACCACATTTTCGAACCACGATTTCCAGTTCGACACGTTGGAAAAACGCCTGCGCGAGTTGGCCTTTCTGAACTCTGGTGTGCGGATCGTGTTGGAGGATGAACGTCCCGCCGAGCCCCTACGCAGCGAGCTTTTTTTCGAAGGCGGCGTGCGCGAGTTCGTCAAATATATCGACCGATCCAAATCGCCCGTCATGCCGGATCCGATCTACATGACCGGAGAGCGGGATGGCATCGGCGTTGAGGTGGCGATGTGGTGGAATGACAGCTACCACGAAACCGTTCTGCCCTTTACCAACAACATTCCACAGCGCGACGGCGGCACCCATATGGCGGGCTTTCGTGGGGCGCTGACGCGGACAATCAACAACTACGCGCAATCCTCTGGCATCGCCAAGCGCGAGAAGATCAGCTTTACCGGCGACGATGCCCGCGAGGGGCTGACCTGCGTGCTGTCCGTCAAGGTGCCGGATCCGAAATTCTCCAGCCAGACCAAAGACAAGCTTGTATCGTCCGAGGTACGCCCGGCTGTCGAGGGTCTGGTCAACGAAAAGCTTGCCGAGTGGTTCGAGGAAAACCCGAACCAGGCCAAGCAGATCGTTGGCAAGATCGTCGAGGCCGCAATGGCGCGCGAAGCCGCCCGAAAGGCGCGGGAACTGACCCGGCGCAAGACGGCGATGGATGTGAATTTCCTCGCCGGCAAGCTCAAGGATTGTTCCGAAAAAGACCCTTCCAAGACCGAAGTCTTCCTGGTCGAGGGTGACTCGGCTGGCGGGTCCGCCCAGACGGGGCGTGACCGGCGCACACAGGCGATCCTGCCACTGAAAGGCAAGATCCTGAACGTCGAGCGCGCGCGTTTTGACCGGATGCTGGGCAGTCAGGAAATCGGCAACCTCGTCATGGCGCTTGGCACTGGGATCGGGCGGGATGAATTCGACATCTCGAAGCTGCGTTACCACAAGATTGTCATTATGACCGACGCTGACGTTGACGGGGCGCATATCCGGACGCTTCTGTTGACGTTCTTCTATCGGCAGATGCCGGAATTGATCGAGGGGGGTTACCTCTATATCGCCCAGCCGCCGCTATACAAAGTGGCGCGTGGCAAATCCGAGGTCTACATTAAGGACCAGGCCGCGATGGAGGAATACCTGATCCAGCAAGGCGTCGAGGGCGCGCTGCTGCGGCAAGGCAATGGCGAGGAAATCGCCGGTCAGGATCTTATTCGCGTGATCGAAGAGGCACGCCAATTGAAGCGCGTGCTTGATGCTTTCCCGACGCATTACCCGCGTCACATCCTTGAACAAGCGGCCATCGCGGGCGCTTTCGTTCCCGGTGCGGTCGAATCTGACCTTCAAGGCGTTGCGGATACGGTTGCAAAGCGGCTGGATCTGATCGCTGTGGAATACGAACAAGGCTGGCAAGGGCGCATTACGCAAGATCGGGGCATACGTCTGGCGCGCATTTTGCGTGGCGTTGAAGAAGTGCGCACCCTCGACGGGCCGATGCTGCGATCGGGAGAAGCCCGCAAGACGGGCAGTTTCACGCAAAGCCTGCAAGCCGTCTATGACCTTCCCGCCACATTGGAACGCAAGGATCGGCGACAGTTGATCCATGGGCCGCTGGACCTGTTGAAAGCGGTTCTGGACGAAGGCGAGAAGGGACTTTCCCTGCAACGCTACAAGGGGCTTGGCGAAATGAACCCAAGCCAACTTTGGGAAACCACGCTTGATCCCGATGCGCGGACCCTGCTTCAGGTCAAGGTCGATGACATGGCCGAAGCCGACGACCTGTTTACAAAACTGATGGGCGACGTCGTCGAACCCCGCCGCGAGTTTATCCAGCAGAATGCACTGAGCGTTGAAAACCTCGATTTCTGAGTCAGTTTCGGCAGCATGCTTTGCATGCGCCTGCCGGGCAATGGTCGAAACGTTCTTCAAAACCATCAAAGCCGAGCTGATCTGGCCAAGATTTTTTCCTGCACTGCAGCAAGCGCGAAAGGCCTGACAAAAAAGGCGCTTGTGCCGCATTTTCGGGCTGACTTCTTGCGCTCGCAACACGGTGTTTTTCAATGGAATCTGTTCCTTGTGCGTATTCGCAGCGTCAGAAATGCCGCGTGAGTGAGAGTTTGGTGCCGATGTGCAGCGGAAGGAACGACCAGTCATGCTGGCCGCAGCAAGGATCAGCTTTTGAATTTACAGATCGCGGACTTGACAGGCCTTCGCTGCAACTGCGCCAATATCCGGTTCGGCGAACCGTTCAACGAACGGCGTTTCTCGACGCTGCCGGGTACGCAACGATTGAGGGATCAACCGGCCCGTCGTGCGGCTTCGGGATCGGATGAGCCGCCCTGGGGAACCAGCGAGCGCACCAGATCGGTCATCTCCAGTATGCCAACCTGTTTGCCGTCCTTCGTCACACGGTAACGGTTGGTCGTATCGCCGCCCGACCTTTCGATTAACGATTCCAGGTTATCATCGTGATCGACTTCGCCGCTGATTCCGCCCATCTCTTCGGTCGTTTTGCGCATGACCGAACGCACACGCAAAACGCGGGCGCGGTTGATGTCGCTGACAAAGTCTTCGATGTAGGGGTCGCACGGGTTCAAAAGGATATGTTGCGGTTCCCCCTGCTGGACGATGAACCCGTCTTTGAGGATCACCAGATGGTCGGCCAGCTTTAGGGATTCATCCAGATCGTGGGTGATGAACACCACGGTTTTTTGCAACTCGGCCTGCAATTCGATCAGCAGGTTTTGCATGTCGGTGCGGATCAGCGGGTCAAGTGCCGAGAACGCCTCGTCCATCAGCATGATGTCGGAATTACTGGTCAATGCGCGGGCGATGCCCACACGCTGTTGCATCCCGCCCGAAAGCTGATGGGGATACTGTTCGCCTTGTCCCTCAAGCCCGACACGGGCCAGCCATTTGCGCGCTTCGTCTTCGTATTTCTTCTTGCTTTTGCCTTCGATTGAAGGGGCAAGGCCCGTGTTTTCCAGAACTGTGCGATGCGGAAACAGTGCGAATTTCTGGAACACCATCGACATCCGGTGTTGCCGCAGGTCGCGCAACTGCTTGTCGCTGTAGGAAAGAATGTCGTCGCCGTCCACCAGCACTTCGCCGGCGGTCGGGTCGATCAGACGATTCAGGTGCCGGATCAGGGTCGATTTCCCCGACCCCGACAACCCCATGATGACTGTTGTCTTGCCCGCAGGCATATCGACATTGATGTCGTTCAGTCCCAGAACGTGGTTATGTTCCGACAGCAAGTCGGTCTTGCCCATCCCGCTCTTCACATGCTCAAGCGCCATCTCCGGGTCATTTCCGAAGATTTTGTAAAGGTTCCGGATTTTGATTTTGATATCGTCTGACATGTCCGTTCCCTTATTTCGGCTGGCTGGAATTGATGCGGGCAAGTGCTGCTTTGGTCACCCGGTCAAGGATGATTGCAAGCAGAACAATTCCCAGACCCGAAAGCAGGCCGACGCCCAGTTCCAGACTGCGGATACCGCGCAGGACAAGCACGCCAAGGCCCGGTGCGGATACCAGCGATGCGATGACAACCATCGCAAGGCTCATCATGATGGTCTGGTTGACCCCGGCCATGATATTGGGCAAGGCCAGCGGAATTTGGACCCCGAACAGTTTTTGACGGCTGGTCATCCCAAAGGCGTCCGCGGCCTCGATTACGTCCTGGTCAACAAGGCGAATACCAAGGTCGGTCAGGCGCACCACGGGCACGATGGCGTAAAGAATGATCGCGATGCCGTATAGCTTTGGTTCCGTCACCGAAAACAGGAAAATCAGCGGGATCAAATAGACAAAGGGTGGTAGGGTTTGCAGCATGTCGAGGATCGGGATCATGATCCGTTGCGTGCGGTCACTTCGCGACATTGCAATGCCTATCGGCACCCCCAACAGCACGCAAATGAAGGCACAGACGAAAATGATCGCCAGCGTCTGCATGGTGTAGTCATAGTAGTCGACGAATGCGAGAAATCCAAAACACAGCGCGACAAGCCCGACCAGTTTCCGCGACCGGCCAACCGCATAGGTGATCAGCATCAGCAGCGGGATCATGATCCACCACGGCACAGCCTGCATCACCCACAGCATTTCGTTCAGCGCCCAGCTAAGCGGTTGGGTCAATGGATCGACAACCACCTTTAGACTGTCCTTGATGTTCAGGAACCCGCTTTCCAGACCTGTGGTCAGGTCGCGCGATTGCGGAATCGCGTCGCAGGCGTCATGCAGATTGTCGAGCGACGGGAATGGCGTGTCCCATGCCGAAACCTCGACCGCGTCGCCAGTGGTTTTGCCGAGTAAGTCAGCCATCGACATCGGGCCGCTGCTGCCATTCTCGCCACCGTCACTGCCATCGCACCAGTCCCGCAGGCCCAGCTTGTCGAATATGAAATCGTAAGTTGCCATCCGTCCCTCGTCCGGGGGCATTTCGCGGCCCCTCATGGTTCTGTTATCCAGCATTTGGAATGCAACGAGCCGGCGCGTTATGTACCGGATCGTCGTAATTTGTGATCGTGCCCTACTCGGCCAGAAGCTTGGACAGGCGCTGACGGGCATCATCGTTCAGCCAGTCAGCCCACTCGTCCTTGTTGTTCTGTAGGAAATACACGGCCGCCTCTTCGGTCGACGCGTTGTTTTCGCCCTGCCAAGCCAGAAGCGCGCTCATCTCATCGGTCGAAAAGCTGATGTTGGAGATCAGTTTGGCCACTTCGGGTTCACGTTCGGTAAAGCTGGTCGTGGCGACCGTATAGACAAGGCTGGGCGGATAGGCTGTTTTCTGAGGATTGCCGAAATCCGGGTCAAGATTGCTTTCGTGAAGCTCGGCGTTGGCCTCACCGATATCGACCATCGTCATGTCGAAACGGCCCATGATTGCCGTTGGCTCCCAGTAGTAACCGAACCACGGCTCTTTGGCCTCATAGGCGGCGGCGAGCGATGCAGCGAGAGTCTGGCCGGAACCGTGGTCGAAAATCTCGATCCCCGCGTCCTCGACGCCATAGGCCCGCGCGATGTTGTGGTTGATGATATTGCACACCCAGCCGCCATCGGGGCAGTTGTTGAAACGGTTGCCGACCAGTTCGGGGTTATCCAAGATCCCTTGAATCGTTTTCAACTCGGGATGTTCGTCGGCCAGATATGTCGGAATCCACCATGCCTCGATGCCGCCGGGGTCCAGAACCTGTGCCATGTCTTCGATCACGCCTTCGGCCTTCAGCTTATCATAAGCCTCTCCAGCCGAGTTTACCCAAAGTTCGGTGACGATGTCGGGTTCTTCGTTTTCCGCCAGCGAGGTCAGCGCCGGGATGGTATCCGAGGGCACACGGGTCACGGTACAGCCGTAGCCCTGCTCCATCAGAAAGGTCGAAATTTCGGTGGTGATGATCGCCGAGGCGAATGTCATCTCGGTGATCGAAACCTCGCCGCAATCGGCAAGCGCGGCGGCGGGAAAGGCGGCGCTGATAAGGGACGCAATAACAGTCTTTTTCATGTTAGGTCTCTTTTTCTTGCTTTTTGTCATAAGAATTGGGCGGGACCACAATGGTCCCGCCCGATTTCGGATCACTTCAACAGTGCCGAAAGCTTCTCACGCGCGTCGTCATTGATCCACTCTTTCCAGATGTCGGCGTTATTGCTCAGGAAGTAGACGGCCGCCTCTTCACTGCTGGCGTTGTTCTCGTCCATCCATGCCAGAAGGCCGCTCATCTGGTCGGTCTTGAACTGGACGTTGGACATCATCTCGGAAATCTCGGGGTGAGAGGCCTGAAAGTCCTTGGTCACAACGGTCAGGATCGGAGCGGTCGCAAATTCGGTCACGGCAGCATCCGGGGAATCCGCGTTCGCATTGGCTTTCTGCGCTGCCTCGTTCTCTTCACCCAAGCTGACCTTGGTCATGTCGAACTTGCCCAGCGGCGTGGTTGGGCCCCAGTAGTAACCGAACCACGGCTTTTCGCTTTGAACTGCCGCTGCCATCGACGTGGCCAGCGTTTCGCCCGATCCGTGGTTGAACACCTCGATGCCCGAACCTTCCAGATCCATCGCGCGGATCAGGTTGTCGTTGACGATCCGGCAGCCCCAGCCATCAGGACAGTTGTTGAACATGCCGCCGACCAAATCTGGGTTCGCCATGACACCTTCGATGGTTTTCAGTTCGGGGTGCGCCTCGGCCAGATATGTCGGAATCCACCAGCCTTCGACACCGCCGGGCTCAAGAACAGACGTCAATTCGACGATCTTGCCGTCGGCCTTGATCTTCTTATAGGCGTCACCGGCCGAGTTCGGCCAAAGTTCCGGCACGATATCGGGTTCGTTGTTTTCCGACAGCGACGTGACGGCAGGCGTGGTGTCGGACGGTACGACGGTGACATCGCAGCCATAGCCTTGCTCGAGCAGGAAATTGGACACCGCAACCACGACACCGGCCGAGGCCCAGTTCATCTCGGCGATGGTGATTTCACCGCAATCCTCTTGTGCCATGGCCACTCCGGGGGCAGTGACAGCTGCAAGGGCAGCGCTAAGAATATAGCGTTTCATATTGGGTACTCCTGTTTGTTTATTCAGTTTGGCAACCGCAAGGACGTCGCAGTTTGCCAGCAAAGCATCGTTATGGGTGCCATCATCAGGTCTCCCTCTGCATGACGCAGGGGCCCCAACTCTTGTTGTTTGCCTGATAAGAAGATGGTCTGGTCCAACGCTTTTTGCTTCTACCAGAACCTACTACAGCAGCGTAAATTTGCAACCCGACTGCCAATCCGCGCCAGTCGGGATGCCATCCGATGCTAGATCACATGCCCGTCCATGAAGCGGATTGAACACCAGATTCACCAATGGCTTCATCCAAGGCGTCGCTATAATTTGCAGTTATGAGCCGTGCATGTATTCCCATCAACGCCAAGGAAAGAGGTGGTTCCGGAAATCTGAACAGCCAGGATAAGTGGATTTTCCGCACAACAGTGGCATGATGCTGCGAGCGAGGAGAAGACCCTGATCGGGCTGGCACGGGGTTTTGAAGTCCACCCGAACCAGATCAAACGGTGAAGCGACCAGTTTCTTGAGCGCGCGCGGGGTGTTTGATGATGGCCTGAAAGCCAGGCCGGAACCGGAGTTCGACGCTACGCCAGCAATCGCTACAGCGTTCCATCCCGTTTCGCCGGAAAGATGTGTCGCAGCGCGCCATGCGGGCCGGATCGCGTTGGTGTCAGGTCCGCATGGCGCGACACCTGCGCCTTCAAGCACGGGCCACAGCCGCCATACATCGCCCTGTCAGCGATCTTGGCCGAGGTTGCTGCGGGCGCAGACTTGCAAAGCCGAGATACAGAAGGGTCAGCACGCACGGCGTTCTCAGCCGATGATGAGTTGCGGAAAGGCGGCGATCAGGACCAGCACTGTCAACATCACCGCGACATAGGGCAGGGCACCTGCGAAAATCGACTCAAGGCGCACGTTGCTGTCACCGAGTGTTGAATGCACTGTAAAGATCGATATCCCGAATGGCGGCGTAAGAAGACCGACCTCGACGGCGATAACAGTGATGATGCCGAACTGGATCAGATCGTAGCCGAGGCTCTGCGCAATTGGGGCCGCGATGGGCACCACGATCAACAGGATCGAGCTGCTGTCGAGGATCATGCCCAAGAGCAGCACCAACACTACATAGACTACGAGGAAACCCACCGGGCCAAAGCCGCTGTCGGTGACAAAGGTTCCGATGGCCGACGGAATTCCAGCTACGGCCAGCATCTGGCTGTAGAAGCCCGCAGCAACCAGCAGCGCCAGGATGCCTACTGAGATCGTGCCGGTCTCGCTCAAAACGGCCCAGCAGCGCCGCAGGTCGAGGCTGCGGCGCAACACCGCAATCACAAGTGCGGCAAAGGCGCCGACGCCGCCGGCCTCGGTGGGGGTGAAAAAGCCGCTGTAGAGCCCGCCCAGCACGAAGGTGACCAGCACGATGATGGGGGTGATCTTGCGCAGGATCTCAGGCAGCGTCATCTGCGGATAGCTCTCTCGGTCCTGCCGGCCCGGGGCGTCCTGCTTGGCAAAGACCAGCCCCGGCGTGAATTTCGCCGCGAACAGGATCCACAGGACGAAGCCGCCAGCCAGCAGTGCGCCCGGCACGAGGCCGGCGATGAACATCCGCCCGATGGATTGCTCGGCCAGCACGCCATAGATGATCAGCAGCAGGCTCGGCGGGATCAACATGCCCAGCACCGAACTGCCGGCAACCGTCCCGGCGGAAAAGGATGGGGCATAGCCGTGGCGGGTCATCTCCGGCACCGCGACCTTGGTAAACACCGCTGCCGAGGCGATCGATACACCGGTGACGGCGGCAAAGACGGTATTTGCCGCCACCGTGGCGATGCCCAGCCCGCCCAGCAGACGCCGCAGCCCGGCTTCGGCCACATCGAAGGTGTCCTTGCCGACATTCGAGATGCTGACCAGATGGCCCATCAGCACGAACAGGGGAATGGTGGCAAAGAGATAGCTGGCCACGCCATTATAGGTGGCGATCGACATCAGCCGCATCGACAGGTCGAAGTTGTCGCGCATGATCCAGACGCCGGCGAAGGCCACGACCATCAGCGCGATGGCGATCCTCATCCCGAGCAGGACCAAGGCAAAGAGCACGCCTATGAGGATCAATCCGATAGTGATATTGCTCATGGCAGCGGCCTCCGGGGCATACGGAATTTCGCGGCGCTGTCCGCGGCAACGACGATGAAGGCAAGGCTCGTGGCGGCCCCGCCGATCACCACCAGCAGGTGAAAGGGCACGGTCGGCAGCGTCCAGACCCCGCGCACTCCGAAGAAGTCCGAACTGACCCAGGCGTCATGGGTGTCGGGCAAGGCGGCGATTGCCACCAGCGCGAAAATCCCCGCCCCGGCCAGCGCGAACAGGGTGTCCAGCAGATGCAGGGCGCGCGGCGACAGCCGCTCGATCCCGCGCAATAGGAAATCCGACCGGATCAGCGTGCCGTTCAGCGCCGCTGGGGGCAGCAGCAGAAAGACAATGGCTCCGACCGAGCGGGCCGAAATTTCGGCCACGCCGATGATCGGCGCGGCCAGAAGGTTGCGGCTGATCACGTCGGCGACGATCAGCATCATGATCCCGAAGATCCACAGGGTGCCGACCGCCGCCATGGCGTTCAGGGTCAAGGCCAGCCCGCGCCGCAGCGCAGGCAGGCCGGGAACGGATGATGTGGCGCGTTGCATGCGGTCTCCCTCGTGACGCTCGTTCAGTTGTGGCAGCGGGCTCAGAGCGCGGCGGACCAATCCCGCGCCGGGGTGATGCCGCGGGTCTCGAGTTCGGCAAAATAGGCCTCGAGCACCGTGGCCGCCGGAGCGCCATTGGCATCCAGCCAAGGTTTGGTGACATTCGGCAGCGCGGCTGCCCAGCGTGCGCGCTCGGCGCTGGCCATCTCGGTCACCTGTAGTCCGGCGGCTTTCATCTCGGTCATCGCTTCGGTCGCCCGCTTGGTGATATACTCCCCATGGGCGCGCGAGGTGATCCGCCCGGCCTCTTTCAGCGCCGCCTGTACAGGCGCGGGCGCACGGTCGAAAAAGCGTTTGTTCACGGCGATGCCGCCGAAATACATCGACCCGAAGCCCACCCGCGACAGATGTGGTGCCACCTCGTAGACCCGGGTTGGCTGGATGCCGGTGGCAAACGACAGCGTTCCCTCGGACACACCGGTCTGAATATCGGTGTAATAGGTGGTCAGCGCGCCATCGACCGGCGAACAGCCGGTGCCCGCCAGCCAGTTGGCCGAGGTGCCCGGCGCATTCAGGCGGCGGTTGGCGATGTCATCAACCGAGGTGATCGGGAAGGTTGCATAAACATCGTAGCTGTCGGTCACCAGCGAGGACAGGTGCACCATGTTCTGATCGGTCCAGCCGGCGCGCAGCTCGGGCAGCTCTTCGGTCAGCTTGTCGAAAATGTCGATGGTGACATTGTGGTCGGCATTGGCGAAGGGGGTAAAATAGGTCACGTTCTGCAGCGGCATGGCCGAGCCTTCCCAGACCGTGCCCACCATGCCGACATCGACAATGCCGTCACGCACCGCCGCGCGCGTGTCCTTGAACTTGTAGAGCGTGCCGCCGTAATTCTCGTTCCAGCTCACAGTATAGTCGCCACCGGCATCCGCCAGCAGCTTGTCCAGCGCCGGTTGCAGGGCGTTCTGCATGGCGTAGACCCAGATATTGTTGGTCGGGTGGCTCGATCCGATCTGGATCGAGATGTTTTCAGCCGCGATGCTGCGCGTGTTCAGGAACGGCATGGCAAGTGCCGCCGATGTGGTGGCCAGAAAGGCTCTGCGTGTTGTGGTCATTGGTGTCCTCCTCCCAAGGATGTGTCTTGTTCTGCGCAGTGTCCCGCAGCGCATGCTGCTACCGCCCTGCGCGCGCGGTTCATACCGGTCCGGCGGTTTCCGGTACCGCCAGAATCTCGGACAGGTTGGTGAAAAAGGCGTCGGTCAGCTTCTGCGCCGTGGATTTGATAAGCCGACTGCCGAGCGCGGCCAGCTTGCCGCCCACCGCGACATCCGCATCATAACGCAGGCGCACGCCCGCGCCTTCGGGTGTCAGCGTGACCTGTGCCGCCCCCTTGGCAAATCCGGCAATCCCGCCCGAGCCCTTGCCGGACAGCGTACAGGAGTGCCCCGGCACGATGTCGCTGAGCACCACGTCGCCCTTGAATTGGGCCGAGACGGGGCCGACCTTCAGCTTCACCACAGCGGCGAATTCGGTATCACTGGTCTGATCGAGGCTTTCACAGCCCGGAATGGCCGCGGCCAGCACCTCCCGGTCGAAGAGCGCGGCCCAGACGGTCATCGGGTCAGCGTTGAGAAACTGCTCTCCTTCGAGCTTCATGGGGCGGTCCTTTCCTGTAGAGCTGCATCGAGCGCATCAAGTATGCGCAGCGGGGTCATCGGGGTCTGGGTGAGGCAAGCACCGAAGGGGCGCAGGGCGTCGTTCACCGCGTTCATCGCGGCGGCCCCGGCGGCGGCAGTGCCGGCTTCTCCGACGCCCTTGGCACCCAGGATGGTGTCCTGCGTCGGCGTCTCTATGTGAGCGATCTCGATATCCGGCATCTCCACCGCCATCGGGACGAGGTAATCGGCCAGCGAGCCATTGGTCAGCTGCCCGTCCACGTCATACTGGCATTCCTCGAAGAAGGCAGGGCCGAGCCCCTGCACCACGCCACCGCGGATCTGTTCGTCGACCAGCAGCGGGTTGATGATGCGACCGCAGTCCTCGACCACCCAGTGCTTCAACAGCTTCACGAGCCCGGTTTCCGTATCCACCTCGACGAGGCTTCCCTGAATGCCGTTGGTGAAATCGAACGGATACCCCACGGGCGCGAAGTGGTGCGCCACGGTCAGGGAATGGTCGACCCCGTGGGGCAGCGTGTCGGGACGGTAGGTGGCGATCCGGCCGATTTCCTCCAGCGCGATGCGCGGTGCGCCGCTGGCGGCATCGACCACGGCACCCCCGGCCAAACGCAGGGTCGCCGGGTCGGCCTGCACCAAGGCACCGGCCAGCATCAGGATGCGGTCACGCAGCTGCCGTCCGGCACGCAGCGCGGTCTCGCCGCCGATGCCGGCACCGCGGCAGGCCCAGTTGGCGCCGCCGCTTGGCGTGGTCGCGGTATCGCCGGTGGTGACACTCACCCGCTCGGGGGCAACACCAAGCTGGTCGGCCACGACCTGCGCGATGATCGTTTCAGTGCCCTGCCCCTGTTCGGTCACGGAGATCGCGCAATGGATGTCACCCGAGGGCAGCATCCGCACCACCGCCCCGTCTTGCGCCGAGATCCGCGCCCCGCCGATGCCGTAGAAGGTCGCGCCGGGGTTGGTGATCTCGACGAAAGAAGCGATGCCGAAGCCGCGATAGATGCCGCGGGTGCGCAGGGCAGCCTGTTCGACGCGCAGTGCGTCGGGGTCCATCATCTCGCGTAGGCGGGCAAGACAAGCCTGATGCGACAGCTTCTCGAACTGGTAGCCGGTTGCCGAGACATGCGGATAAGCGTCGTCGGCGATGAGGTTGCGGGCGCGGATCTCGAACGGGTCGCAGCCAGTGGCCTCTGCCGCGCGCTCGACCAGCGCCTCGGTGACGGCACAGGCGATCGGATGGCCCACCGCGCGGTACTGGCTGGTCTGCACCTTGTTCTGAAAGGCGACCGAGAGCTTCCCGCGATAGTCGGGCATCCGGTAGGGCGCGCCCATCAGACGGATCACCTGATTGCCCTCGGCGGCACTGGTGCGTGGATAGGCCGAGACCGCGCCGATCCGGGTCAGGTCGTCGACCTCCATCGCAAGGATTGTGCCATCCGCCGCCACCGCCATCCGGCCGTGCACGTCATGGTCGCGCGCGTGGATGTCGGAGACAAAGCTTTCCAGCCGGTCCGCCACATAGCGCACCGGCCGCCCGAGGATCAGGCTGGCGGCGACGGCGCCCATCTCTTCGTTGTAGACATGCAGCTTCATCCCGAAGGAGCCGCCCACATCCGGCGCGATGACCCGGACCTTGCCTTCTGGCAGCCCGAAATGCCGGGCGTAGACATCCTGAAACTGATAGGGGGTCTGGGTGCCGTGATGCACCGTCAGCGCCCCGCTGGCGGGATCGTAATCCGCCACCACCGCGCGCGGCTCGAGGGTCACCGCGGTATGTCGCCCGAAGGTGAACGCGGCCTCGACCACATGCGCCGCCTCTGCAAAGGCCCGGTCCACATCCGGCGTTTCGAGCAGCGTCTCGTAGCACAGGTTGCTGTCGGCGGCCTCATTGGCCCGCGGGGCACCGGGCAGCAGCACCGGGGCGCCGCCGGTCACCGGCTCCGCGTCCTCGATATCCACCAGAACCTGATCGGCGGCATCCTCGGCCTCGGCTCGGCTGTGCGCCAGGATCATCGCGACCGGATGGCCGGCCCAGAGCACCTCGTCCTCGGCGAGAATGTTCATCGGCGGGCTCTGCATTCCCGCGAAGTGATCCAATGTGCCGACCCAAGGCTGGCAGCGGGGGTTCAGATCCGCAGCGGTAAAGATGCGCAGGACGCCGGGGCAAAGCGACGCCGCCTCGGTGTCGATATCGAGGATCCGGCCCTTGGCCATGGGGCTGCGCACGAAGACCGCGTGCAGCATCCGCGGCAGCGCAAGATCACTGACAAAGCGCCCGCGCCCGGCAAGATGGCGGCGGGCGTTTTCGCGGCGCTGGGGCTGGCCGATATGCAGGGTCATTCCGCCGCCTCCGTATTTGCCGACGCGGCCTGTGCCGACTCTGTCGCCGCGGCCCGCGCTCTGCCGGTGGCGGCGATGGCATCGACAATCGCCTCGTAGCCGGTGCAGCGGCAGTAATTGCCCGAGAGCGCGTCGCGGATCTCGTCGCGCGAGGGTGCCGCATTGCGCGCCAGCAGCGCCTGCGCGCTCATCAGCATGCCGCTGGTGCAATAGCCGCATTGCAGCGCGTTGCGGTCGTGGAAATTCTCCTGAAGGTCGGCGACCGCCCCGGTTTCGGTCAGCCCTTCGACGGTCTCGACCGTGCCGCCCTCGGCCTGTACCGCCAGCACGAGGCAGGCATGTACCGGCGCGCCGTCGAGCAGCACCAGACAGGCACCACAGGCACCCATCTCGCAGCCCAGATGGGTGCCTGTGAGGCCCAGATCATCGCGCAGGAAATCCGCAAGGCTGCTGCGCGGTGTCACCGCCTCTTGCACCGGAGTGCCGTTGACTTTGGTGTTCACGAGGACCTTCATGGCCGGGTCTCCATCTGGTTCAGAACCCGCCCCAGAAGGACGCGCGCAAGTTGCAGGCGACGGTGAGCGGGAAAGCCCGGATCATCCGGCGGATCGAGGTCTTCGGCCAGGCTGGCCTGAGCGCGCGCAACGCTCTCGCGCGACAGCGGCGCGCCGATCAGCGCCGCCTGCGCTGCCTGGGCTTGCACCGGGGTGAACCCTACCGAGAAAAACGCGATCGAGGCATCGACAACCATGCCTTCCTCCAAATCGGCCTGGGCCGCGGCACCGACCATGGCGTAATCGCCCCGGCGCCGCGCAATCTCGTCAAAGGCAAAGACACGGCTGGCGGGCGGCAGGGGGACGTGTACCGCGGTCAGGATCTCGCCAGGGGCGAGGGCGGTCTCGTAGAGATCGAGGAAGAACTCATCGGCCGGGACATGTCTGCTGCCTTCGGGGCCGATGATCTCGATCTCAGCGCGCAGGGCCAGCACCGCCGCGGGAAACTCCGACGCCGGATCGGCCAGCGCCAGATTGCCGCCGAGGGTGCCACGGTTGCGGATCGCGGGATGCGCCACATGCGGCGCGGCCAGCGCGAGTAGCGGCGCATGGCGCGCGACAAGCGGGTTGTCCATCACCTCGGCGTGGCGGGTCATTGCGCCGATGCGCAGCGCGTTGTCCTGCACCACGACACCGTGAAGATCAGCAATCCCAGAGATGTCGATTAGCCGGGAAGGTGCCTGAAGGCGCAGCGCCATGGACGGCACCACACTGTGCCCTCCCGACAGGTAGACCGCATCGCCCTCGACTTCTGAATGGAGTTGCCAAGCCTCTTCCGGGCTGCGCGCACGCAGGTATTCGAACGCTGGTAGTTTCACTTCCCCCCCCTCTCCGGTCGAAAGCTCCCTGAACATAAATGACCGATTGGTCACTTATCTAAAGCACCGCGCTGAACGCAGGTCAAGAGAAAATGACCACTTGGTTACTTTTTTGAATTCCGCTATCATTCCATCAAAAAGGGGGCCGTAAGATGTCAGACTCAAAGACCAATACCGGGCGTCCGCGCCGCAAAAACATGCGCGCCGCAGAGCGCGAAAAACTGATCGTTGAGGAGGCTGTCCGGTTTTTCGCGGAATCGGGCTTCGAGGGCCAGACGCGCGAGCTTGCCAAGCGGATGGGGATCTCGCACGCGGTGATCTATCGCCACTTCGACAGCAAGGATGCGCTGATCGAGCGGGTCTACGATCACGTCTATCTGAAGCGCTGGAATCCGGAATGGGAGCAACTGATTCTCGACCGCGACCGTCCGCTGCAGGAGCGGTTGACACAGTTCTACGTCGCCTATGCCGACCGGGTCTTCGATTATGACTGGGTCCGGATATTCGTGTCTTCGGGACTGAAATCCTATGGGTTAACCGAACGCTATCTCGACATCATCCGGACAAAGATCATCGAGCCCGCAGCACTGGAGCTACGCGAATCTCGTGGCGGGCCTGAAGCCTTGCCCCCATCCGATATCCCCCCTGCGGATGAGATCGAGCTCTTCTGGGGCTTGCACGGGGCGGTGTTTTACATCGCCATCCGGAAATACGTCTACAACATTCCACTCGAGATCAACGTGGAGGCGACCGTGCGGGCTACCGTGGCGAATTTCTTCGAAGGCGCGCTTCACGTCACCCGCTAGGCAAACATGCAGGCGTTCTGATTAGTGGAAACGCGCGCAGCTGACGCCCTTCGGGCACAACGGTCCGTCAATCGGAATCTTTCAAGATTTCGCAGAAGGGCGGTGTCCGTGCAACGCAGTCTGAGACCGACTGACCTTCCCCTTTTTAAGGTCTGAAGTGCCCCTGGATTTGTTAACGATTTGCCTCTTAGGGCCTCATCCAGTCCCATCTACTTGCGCAGTATTGCCTGACCTGAGGCGCCGGACCCTTGCACATGGAACACATTCTTCGTCAGACCGCGCCCAACGGTGACATTCTCCGGCATGACCGTCCTTCTTTGTGCATTCTTGCGGACCCACCTTGCCAGCTTGAGGCCGTCACATCATCAAGACCAATTTTCCTTCGGGACGATGTCATGACAATTCACATTGAGCTTGTGTGGCATTTACAACATCTTACGGTGATCGGGCCGCATCACTATCAAACCACGTCCAGGCCATGCAACGATGGAGTTCTGTTTATAGACCGTATCTTAGTTCCAGAATGTGGATCAAAATGTCTCCAACATTAAAGCAGCTTGAAATTCTAAAGGCGGTCGTAACCACAGGTTCGATCAGCCAGGCTGCACGCTTGGTGGGGCTTTCTCAACCGACGCTGTCACAGCAGATTGCCAAGATGGAAAAATCTCTGGACACTCAATTGTTCGTGCGCGGGCGAAGCTCGGTGTTTCATCTGACGGCGCCGGGGGAGTACTGGTATCAGTTTGCTGTCGATATTCTCGATCGACATGCCTCTGCCGAGATTTTTCATGAAACCCATTTTAAACAAGACCGCATTCAACTGCGTTTCAGTTCGCCCTACGCGCTTCGTCTTTGGTTCTTTAACAAAGTGGCAGAATTGGCGGTTTCGGACCCAAAAATAGGCGGCTTGGAATTTGTCGGAAGCCGAAACTCTTCCGATGTCTTGGACATGTTGTCCATGCATCAGATCAACTGCGGTATTGTGAACGACGCCTTCTTGAAAAGTAGGAATTCCAATCTTCACGTCACGAGGGTTTTCAGCGATCGCACCGTCTGGTTGGTGCCCGAGGCAATCCCGCACGAGGTGATTCAATCCGTTATGAGTACCTGTAAAGCCCCGGAAGAGCCGAACTATGTCGCCTTGAAACGTTACGTGGACTTGGGCACATTGGCACCGTGGAGAGATCACACTCAGGGTTGGTTTCGCAGCCATCTGCCGCTTGCGATGCCGTTTTTTCGTTGCCCCGAAAATGTGGGTGCCGCGCGGCTTGTTGCGGAGGGTTTGGCCACGGCCCATGTGCCTTTGTCGTTGACTATACGTCTTCCCCAAGAGTTGCGCAGCCGTGTTCGCATGTATGAAATTGACGGTGCCCGGTTCAACGTTAGCTTTGTTGCCCCCAAACATTATCAATCCATCCCGGCATTTGTCGCGTTTCAAAAACGGCTGTGCGAAGACGTAAGAAGCGAGTTTGAAGGCGAAAGGCAGCTGGCCGACCTTAAGCGTGTATCGATGACTGGTCCTTGTGCAGCGGCTGTTGGGCCAGCCATCGTGCCCGCTGCTGAGTAAGCAGATGCAATTCCTGCTATTGTGTTTTCTTATGTAAGTTTAGGTTTCGAAGGTCTCTGAGATGTGATTGTTGATTGTGAGAGATTTTCTCAGTGGAGGGAATATCGTGGCGATACTATGCCGATAGCGGCGATTTCGGTTGAGAACCTCACGAAACAACTTGGCTCCCGAAATGTTCTCAAAGGGATCAACCTTACCATTGGGCAGGGGCAGCGCGCCGCACTGCTGGGGCCGAACGGCGCCGGCAAGACTACTCTTGTCAATATCTTGTGCGGGCTGACATCGCCCGCTTCCGGCAAAGCCACTGTGGCGGGGCATGATGTTGTGCGCCAGACTATGGTGGCTCGCGCGCAAATCGGCGTAGTTTTTCAGGATAGCAGTCTGGATACTCGGCTGAGTGTGGCAGAAAATCTGGAATTTCATGGGCTTGTCTATGGTATGTCGCGCAAGGCGCGCAGGGCGCAGATCGAAGTGATGCTTAACCTTGTCGAGCTGTCAGATTGGCGCAACACGGTCGTGCGCAGTTTGTCAGGCGGAATGAAGCGGCGACTTGAGATTGCCCGCGCCCTACTGCATAGGCCGCGCATCCTTTTCTTGGATGAACCGACCACCGGGCTGGACACTCAAACACGGGATCGGATTTGGCTTTATTTGGATCGACTAAGCCGCGACACAGGCCTTACGGTACTGGTCACGACCCATTACACCGAAGAGGTCGAACATTTCGATCAGGTGTCCATCATCGATCACGGTCAAATCATCGCGAACGGTGCCCCTTTTGATCTCAAGGCAAAGCACGGCACCACCCGTCTTTTGGTGAAACCGCGCAACAAAGAAGCAATGGGCAGGATCACGGGCGTCTGGCCAAAGGCACAAACCGCCGATAACACCCTGTCTATTCCCATTTCAAAGAACAGCGAAATTGATCAGTTTCTGGCAGCCTTTGGCCGCGATGTCAGCAGCTTGGAAGTCGAAAGTGCAACATTGGCCAGTGTTTTCTTGTCTTTGACGGGTCGCGAGCTGCGGGATCGTGTTGAGCGGGCAAACGAGAAAGGGCGCGCCTCGTGACTGCCTTGCTTCAAATCGAGCGCGCCGCTAGTCGGGCTTGGTCGGGCTGTCTACGGTTGAAGCCATGTATCCCGGTAAATTGTCAGGTGGTATGAAGCAGCGGTTGGCCTTGACTGTCGAGGTGCCGATCGCCCTGAGGGATGAGCCTCTCATTAGCCTGGATGTACAATCGTGCGAATTGATGCAGGAAGAAATAACACGCTCACCACAGCGCTCTGCCCAACTGTCCTGTGTGGCAAACACAGTGTTGATGAGGGGCTGATCCTTGGGGATCGTTTGGTTCTGATGTCACCGCGCCACGGTCGGTTTTACGAAGATGCTTTGTTGCCTTTTGCGGCTGATCAATCCATCACACAGCTTCAGGCGCACTCAGAATTTCACACATTGCGCAATCAAATATGCGGCCAGCTGCGTGAGATTGTTCTGAACGATTCCAGTTCCGACTTCTTCGGACGCAGTGAGAATGGGGTGTTACAACATTGATTTGGCTACGCGGAATGTATGGAATTTGGTTGCGCGAAGTTGTGCGCGCGCTGCGTGACCGCGGTCAGATCATCGGGGGGGTGTCGCGCCCCTTGATTTGGTTGTTGGTGCTGGGGATCGGGTTGAACCCGTATTTTCGCGGCGAAGTCTATGGTGAAGTTCGGGTCGTTCTGCCGTATACCTATGTGCAGTTTCTGTTTCCTGCGGTGATTGTCCTTAACATTATGTACACATCGATCCTGTTCGCGGTGTCTGTCATATGGGACCGGCAATTTGGGTTTTTGCGGGAAATTCTAGTGTCGCCCCTGCCGACCCCTTTGATCCTGTTGGCCAAGATTCTGGGTGGCAGCACAATTGCCACCGTGCATGGGTCGATCGTTTTGATCCTTGCGCGATTTGCGGATATTTCGCTGATGCCGGGACAGATTGCTTTGGCTCTGCTGGCAATGTTCTGCCTTAGTTTCACTTTGACCGCATTTGGCGTGATCCTTGCCAATCGGGTCCGTAATTTCGAGGGGTTCGGTGTGTTCTCCAACACTCTAATCCTGCCGTTGTATTTCACCTCAAGCTCTGTTTTTCCGCTTGATCCAAGCCTTAGTCGAACACAATCAATCATAGTTTATCCTGAATGGCTGGTTGCGGCGATGCGCATTAATCCGATTACTTATGCGGTCGATTTCCTGCGTGGCATATTGATCGGATTCAATCAGTTTCCTGCTCACATCGGACCAACACTTATCCTATTGCTTGGAGTGGTCTTTTTTCAGGTGGCATTATTCGAATTTCGCCGCACCTGATGGCACCGCGTTTTCACAGCCCGTTCCGGTGGCGTCCTGTGGTGATAAACGTTGCGGTGGTGTCGCTATTGATGTTCGGGCTATCCTACGTTCCTGCGGATACATCTTTGTCAGAGATACAAAGGCGCGGCACGTTGCGCGTGTGTATCCCGCCAAGCCGTCCCCCCTTGGTCACCGGCGATCCCACATATCCCGGATTTGATGTCGGGCTCATGCTGGAGTTAAGCGAAAGCATAGGGATCACGTTGAAAACGCGGGTCGTTTCGGCGATGGGGGCTGATTTCAATCCTCGCAACTGGCGGCTGAGCCGAAGCCAGTGCGATGTGATCGCGGGCGGTATCGTCGATTCAGAGGAAACCCGTGGGTTTTTGCAGACGCTTCCCACAGATGTGCAAATGGGCTGGGGCGTTATCCGGCCATATACGCTTGTGCCAGAGTCGAGAGAGAGCATTGCTGTTCTGCCTGCCCCAGGGTTGGATCGTTTGGCACTAAGCCAGGTGTTGCGAGCCGAAAAGGCTGATGTTGTGCTGGTCCGCGACGAGGCAGCTTTAATAGCAGCACTTACAGGGGGGCGCGCGCAGGTCGGATTGGCCGATAAGGGGATCGCAGACCGGTTGGCCCAAGGTCGAACCGACCTGACCTCCGCCTGGTTCAAGGCTGAAGGCGTCGCGCGGCAATCCTTTGCAATTGGGTTCTGGAAGGGCGATGTTGAGTTGCGTCGCGCCTTCGCACGCGCCCTTTCCGCTATGGACGAGGACGGACGACTGGACGACCTTAGATCGCAATATGGTTTGCCCGTCGCTGACTGAGTGCCGACTATCCGAAAAACCAATGTATCATATTCACATCACGGCATTGTCCCGATGCGGGGTGTGTTTCATGATAGACTCACGACCTTCCGGCGACGGTAAGCCGGCATTTCCAGAGCGCTCTCGTTCTGGCGTTCTTCTGTCGAGGACATTGGTTGATGATACGGAGGACCAATTGAATACAACACGATCTTGTAAGCTGGCAGTCTGCGCTTTGATTGCAGCAATCGTCCCCATAGTGGCCAATGCAGCAGGTTTCACCCAGGAACAGGCGGACACGGGCAAAGCGCTCTATGGGGCACAATGCTCTCAATGCCATGGCACTGACCTAGAGGGCAAAGAAGCCCCAGCGCTGAGCGCGGAAACCATGCAGAACTTCAGCACGGCAGGAGGGCTGTATGATATGATCTCGGTGTCAATGCCGCCCCAAGCCCCCGGAGAACTGCCCGAGGATCAATACCTCGCAATTATGGCCTACATTCTTGCCCATAACGGCGCGCAGCCGGGCGAAGATGCGTTGGTTGTGGACTATGACGTATTGGACTCCATCGACCTTGTCGCAGTGACATCTGTTGCGGCAACCACCAACGTTTCTGAAGCCACCAATGCGGATTCAGCCGCTTCAGTGCCGCAAGCGTACACTTGGGGAAAGCCACTGCCGGGCAGCGATATGTTCGCAGGTTCTTCGGACGGGGAGGCGACGGGGAATGGAGTGCCGCAGGCGTATACCTGGGGCAAAGAACTGCCAAGCGTTGAGCAGTAAGAATTTCCGACATTGCCTGACGTGATGTGAAACAAAACAAACGACTCTGGGAAGGTATTCCATGCAATTCTATCTGAAGCCGTCGATCCTTACGCTGAGCGCCGGACTGGCGTTTGCCAGCCCCGTTTTCGCGCAAGACGATGAGCGCGCTTACTCGCCCGTCACCGACGAAATGATTATGAACCCGCCAGCCGGCGATTGGCTGATGTGGCGCGGCACGATTGATAACCACGGTTACAGCAATCTGGACACGATCAACAAAGATACTGTTGCCGATCTCGAGCTTGCCTGGGCTTGGCCGATGGCCGACGTTGGTTTGCAACAGACCACCGCGCTGGAACACGATGGCATCATGTTCATCAACACCAACAATTCGATCGTTCAGGCGCTAGATGCCAAAAGCGGCGATTTGTTGTGGGAATACCGCCACGCGCTGGCCGAAGTTCCCAAAAGCTGGGGCTACCTGAATTATCAGTCACGTCGACAGAAAAACTCTATCGCGCTGTATGAAGACAAGGTTTATCTGACCACTGTAGACGCCAAGATTGTTGCGCTGGAGGCGACCACTGGCAAAACTGTTTGGGAAACCCAAGCGTTCGATAACTCCAAAGGTTACAGCTACACTGTTGGCCCGCTGGTTGTGAACGGCAAAGTAATCTCGGCGATTTCGGGTTGCTCCATTGCGGGTACGGCGGGTGGTTGTTTCATCGCTGCGCATGACGCGGAAACCGGTGAAGAACTGTGGCGCTTCAACACGCTGGATGATCCGAACAATCCCGCCCAGGGCGAAAGCTGGGGGGATGTGCCGCCAGAAAACCGCTGGGGTGGCACGCCTTGGGCTGTTGGGTCCTATGATCCTGAAACGAATATGACCTTCTGGGGCGTGGGGATGCCGGCACCATATGCCGAACTGGTTCGTGGTTCGGGCGACGGTGACGTGCTTTATACCAACTCGACCTTGGCGCTGGATGCGGATACCGGCGAGTTGAAGTGGTACTTCCAACACTTGCCACGCGACAACTGGGATCTCGACAGCCCGTTTGAGCGTGTACTGGTTGATCAGGAAGTCGACGGCAAAAAGCACAAGATGGTTGTGTCCGTTCCGGGTAAAAACGGTATCGCTTTTGCATTGGATCGGGACACAGGAAAATACCTGTGGTCGCTTGAAACCGTTTACCAGAATGTTGTGACCAAAATTGACGACGACGGCAAAGTTCACATCAACGAAGATCTCGTGTCCTCAGCGGTCGGTGAGTCCCACTTGGCCTGCGTATCGGTTTCCGGTGGCAAGCTGTGGCAGGCAGGTGCTTACTCGCCGCGTACTGGCAGCTTTTATGTGCCTTTGACCGAAGCATGTAACACCACGACACCCATTCAGACCGAATTTACCGCTGGTAACTCCACTGGTTCATTGAAGTTCGGTCCGCGGGTTCTGCCCGAAGGTATCGATCAGGCCGGTCTTGTGGATGCCATTTCGGTTAACCCAGAGCAAGGCACCCATGCCTGGCAGCACCGTCAGCGGACAATCCCAACGTCCTCAGTGATTGCGACGGCGGGCGGTCTAGTGTTCGGTGGCGACGCTGGGCGCTATATCAAAGCGTGGGATGATACCACAGGTGAGGTTCTTTGGAGCCAGCGCCTGAACGCGCCTATCGGCGGTTCGCCTTCCACATTCGAAGTGGACGGAGAACAGTATCTCGTTGTTCCAACAGGATATAGCGCAGCTGCATCAAGCGCAGCGTCGATGTTTCCAGAAGTGCCGCTACCAAGTGGTGCAGGCAACTCGATTTTCGTGTTCAAACTGCCAAAGTCGGACGGCTAAGGTATCACCTCGACACGACCTACGAGAGAGAAAGGTGCCGTTCTGGCTCCTTTCTCACGTTTGAACCGGAGAAATTGAGATGATTTTTCGTTCTCTCTTGGCTTTGGTATTTGCGTTGAATTGCGTGCCAGCGCGGGGACAAGATGCGCCGCAGATGTATCTTGATAACACGCGCAAGATCCAAGGTGACAAAATCCGGGTTTGTGTGGATGATGCCGCCGTTGGGGCACCATTTGATCGGGCGGTGGCCGAGGAAATCGGCAAGGCACTGTTTCTTGATGTGGTGTTCTATCAATCTCCGGGTGGATTTCCAATCAGTGGTGGCGGGTTTCTTGAAGAGCTCCAAATCCGGATGAACAAGAACTGCGACCTCGTTATGGGGATGTCTCTGCAGACTGGAAACCTCTATCCCGATTGGGTCAGCCCGACCCGTGTTTATGCCACGGTGCCCTATGTCTTGGCGGTGTTGGACCCCAGATATGAAACCCTTGCGGATATTCCAAAAGAGCACTTTATCGGAACTGCATTGGGATCGTCCGGCGAATGGGCGTTTATCACCGCGATGGGTCAACGCCCAGAGGGGCAGCGGTGGAAGCGACTTCCTTATGCCGACAAATCGTTGATGCTCAGGCGCCTGCGCGACGGGCAACTTTCAGGAATGTTGTTGTGGCAGCCAATGTTGCAGCAGCTGTTGGCAGAGGAACCCGGCGGGGGGGATGTCAAAATTATCGCGCCTGATCCAATACAGGTGGCGACAGTGCGTGTCGGCGGGTTGGTTTCATCGCGCGACAGCTTCCTGCGCAATCAGATCGATTCAGCGATTGATGCCTTGATTCAGGACGAAACCATAGCGGCACTTATGGATGAATTCGGCTTTGCAGGCATGCCAGGAGGGTGAAAAACCGTCATCGGGTTAATGATAGTCCCGAAAGAAGGCCTTGCAGCCAGGCGGGGTCAAACACGCTTAACATGATGGCGATCAACACGAGGGCTGCAGGCCATTCCAGGGTTCGGAACCGGGGCACCCAGGCTTGCTTCATTGCCAGTACGATCTGCGCTCCGGGCAAGCCTGGCCAGGGAAGCAAGCACAGGATTGCTGAACCAACAGAAATATCCTGTATTTGATTGAACAGAATATTCAAAAACGGGCCCAAGCTTGGGTTTAATTCTCTATAGGCTAGGGGGCGCAACAGATCGATCAATGGGATGATGGCTAAAAGGCATGCGCTGGCGATCAGCGGTGCCAACGCCTGCCGTACACGCGCCCATATGTTTGCCGCGCCATGTGACGGCACCACAACCCAACCAGCGCGAAACAAAATAGCCATTAGCAGGCCCCAAGCCGCCAAAGAGCCGCCATTATACGATCTATTGCCACCAATATGGTTAACGACCCGGAGGACAAAAAGATAGACGCTGGAAAACAGCATATAAGCCAGACCTCTTGTCACGATTTGCTGTAAAGTAAGATCGTTAAGGAAAGTCATAAATGCGCCCGTGTTGATTGCATGCTTCGTTTACATGCCCGCAACTTGAAACCAGAAGCAAGACACCTGCGCAAAGTGTCTGACATGTGTGAATCGGCATGCAAGATTGACCCAGTTGGGTGAGTTATGAGCGCGTAAAATTGACCCACCTGCTATTTATGAAAAGCGTGTCGAAGATCCGGCGGTGGCTATTGGTTGAGGGGCGCAGCATCCGGTCCGTTGCGCGGGCGACGGGATTTTCGCGGAACACGATCAGGAAGTATCTGAAGGATGACGGCCCGCCGAGCTACCAGCGTCAGGTGCGGTCGGCTCGGCACAAACTGTAAAACGGGTTTGATCTTCGTATGCGTCCGGTCTGGCTGTTCTGGCGGTTCACGACTCGGTTCCTGCAAGCTCGCAGAGGATCTGCCATTCCATTGGCGTAACGGGCTGCACGGACAGGCGCGAATTCTTGACCAGCACCATATCGGCCAGACGCGGATCTTGCTTGATCTCGTCCAGGGTTACGGCGCGCGGCAGTGATTTCACCGCCTTGATGTCCACACATTCCCAACGGTCATCGTCCGTGGTGCTGTCAGGGTGGGCTTCGGCGATCACCTCGACAATGCCGACCAGCGCCCGCTCTTTCTGGCTGTGGTAGAAAAACCCGCGATCCCCCACCGCCATCTCGCGCATGAAGTTGCGCGCCTGATAGTTCCGCACGCCGTCCCATTCCTCGCCCGTATCGCCCTTGGCCAGTTGGTCATCCCAGCCCCAGGTCGATGGCTCTGATTTGAACAGCCAGTATCTCATGCGATCACCCGGTTCCATTGGATCAGATCGACGGACTCAAACAGTCCTGCGGCGGCATAGGGATCGCCTGCGGCCCAGGATTTTGCCGCGTCCATGTCAGGCACGTCCAGAATGACAAGCGAGCCGGTCATCTCTCCCGCATCGTCAAGCAGCGGGCCCGCCTGCGTCACGACACCCGTCGCGTCGATGTAGTCGAGATGCTTTTGGCGGTTGTCCTTGCGGGTTTGCAGGGCGCCGGGTTTGTCGCGGGCGATCAGGGCAACGAGCATGTCCTATTCCTCTTTAAGCGGCCGGGACAGCAGGTCGTCCATGGCCTTGTGTAAATCCGTGCCGTCCAGCAGTCGAACAACGGTTTGCGTGATCGGCATGTCGATGCCGTGGGTCTTTGCCTGTTCCAGCGTTGCACGCGCCGTCGCGGCCCCTTCCACAGTGACGCCCTTGTCAAAGCTTTCGCTGCGTCCCAGAGTCAGGCCCAGCCTGAAGTTCCGCGAAAGCTCTGACGTGCAGGTCAGTGCAAGATCGCCGAGTCCGGACAGGCCTGCAAGCGTTTCCGGGCGCGCGCCCATGTGATGCGCCATTCGCTGCATTTCGGCAAAACCGCGTGTCAGCAAGGCGGCGCGGGCACTGTCGCCCAGCCCGGCTCCGATTGCGGCGCCACATGCGATCGCCATGACGTTCTTCAATGCGCCGCCCAGCTCTGCCCCTAGCGTATCCGAGGTGTAGTACACTCTGATATTGGCGGTCGATAGCTTGTGTTGCAGCGCCGTTCCCACCAACGGGTCGGCGCAGGCCAGGGTCAGGGCTGTGGGCAGCCCTTTCGCAATGTCCTGCGCGAAACTCGGGCCGGTCAGAATTGCCGCCGGGTTGGGTTTCAGCGATGAGATCAGCCGCACAGGGCCAAGCCCGGTCGCAAGTTCGATGCCCTTGCAACAGGCGACAAGCGGCAGGTGGGGCGGCAGGTCCAGCCCGCGCAGCACGTCGCGCAATCTCTGCATGGGGACGGCCAGCAGCAGAACCTCGCACTCCAGCGCGTCTGCCAGATCGGCGGTCGGGTGCAATGTGTCGGGATAGGCGGCATCGGGCAGATAACGCGGGTTTCGTCGCTGGTTTGCCTGCTCGGCCATGTCATCGGCAGACCGACCCCAAAGCCGAACGGTCGTACGCCCCGACGCGATAGAGATTGCAAGCGCGGTTCCGAAGGCGCCCGCGCCAAGGATACCGACGCTCATGCCTTGGCCCCTTTGCGTCCGCTGCCCACAAGCGGCGCGGCAAGCTTGTCCAGCGGCCAACGCGGACGGGCGGCCAGCGTCATGTCATCCTCATGGCCGGCAAGAAACAGTTCCAGCCCGGCATAGGCAATCATGGCGGCATTGTCGGTGCACAGGCGTAGCGGCGGGGCGACAAACTGCACGTCGCGCTGGGCACAAAGCGCCTCTAACCCGCCTCGGATCGCCTGATTTGCCGCGACGCCGCCCGCAATGGCGAAGGCCGGAGCTTCTGGTGCTTCGGCCAGATACAGATCCAATGCGCGGCGCGCCTTTTCGGTCATCACATCACAGATCGCGGCCTGAAACCCGGCACAAATGTCGGCACGATCTGCCTGCCTCAGCCCACCTTCGGCAGCAACAAGCTGATCCCTTTGGCGCAGCAATGCGGTTTTCATGCCCGAGAAAGACATGTCGCAGCCCGGTCGGTCCAGCAAGGGCCGGGGAAAGGCAAATCGCTTTGGGTCGCCGTCGCGCGCTGATTTCTCAACCGAGGGTCCACCGGGTTGCGGCAACGCCAGCAAGCGGGCGGTTTTGTCGAACGCCTCGCCCGGCGCGTCGTCAATCGTACCGCCCAAACGGGAGAAGCTATCTGGCCCGCGCACGATCAGAAACTGGCAATGCCCGCCGGAAACCAGGAGCATCAGATAGGGATAGGGCAACCCGTCCGTCAGCCGGGGCGTCAGCGCGTGGCCTGCCAGATGGTTCACGCCCACAAGCGGCCTGCCCAAGCCCGCCGACAGCCCCTTGGCCAGCATCACGCCCGACAAGACGCCACCAATCAGCCCCGGCCCGGCGGTCACGGCGATGACGTCAATCTCGGTCAGGGACACGTCCGCTTCGCTCAGCGCGTCGGTCACGCAGCCATCCAGCTTGACCGCATGGGCGCGCGCGGCGATTTCCGGCACAACGCCGCCGAAATCACGATGCAGCGCGTCTTGTCCCATGACCACAGACGACAGGATTTGTGCGCGCTTGCCCGGCTCATGCCGCAGAACAGCGGCCGCCGTATCATCGCAGCTGCTTTCAATTCCAAGGATGGTCAGACGGTCTGTCATATGCCTAGCCGTTGCTTGCACGCCAAATGGCAGGTAACACTCTGGTCTGTTTCTCACAATCCCGGTGTTTGCATGTCCCGGCACCAGCCTGTTCTTTTGATGACACGACCCGAGCCGGATTCGCGCGCTTTCGCCGACACTCTTCGGGGTTGTTTCGATCTGGTCATTTCGCCGCTATTCGACGTGCAGGTCGCTGAAAACCTGCCGCACATTGCCTCGGATTGCGGGGTGATCTTCACCTCAATCAACGGTGTGAGAGCATGGCAGGCGCTTGGCGGCCAGGTTCATCAGCCTTGTTTTGCGGTCGGCGAGGCGACCGGCCGTGCGGCGCGGGCCCTCGGCTTTGATCCCATCTGCGCGCAGGGAACGGCGGCAGACATGATTCCCATGATAATACGGGCGGCCCCGACTGTGCCGCTGGTTCATGCGCGGGGCAGACATGCACGGGGGGGTGTCGCAGACGCGCTTGTTGCCGCCGGGATAGACACGCAAGCGGTGGTTCTTTACGATCAGAAAGCGATGTCTCTGAACAAGGATGCGATCTCAGTGTTGTGTGGCAACCAACCGGTGATTGCGCCTTTGTTTTCGCCACGATCCGCGACGCTGTTTCAAGCGCAGGCCGTAATTGCGGCACCCGTGGCCGTCGTCGCAATGAGCGATGCAGTCGCGGAATCCTTGGAACAGATCGCAGTCCAAAGGGTTGATATTGCGGCGCATCCAAGCGCGGATTCCATGCGCCGCACGGTGCAGAGACTGTTGGACGCAGACAGGTGGGTTGAGGGGAGGGAAGACGCACAGTAAGCTAAACTGTGCAAATCCCTTTTGGGAAACGTGAATCGAAAAGGTGGCAACACGTGGCAGACGATGAAAAATCGGGCGGGTCGGACAAGATCAAGAAATCTTCGGACGTCGACGAAATAAAGGATGCCGCCGTGGTGGAGGACGCCTCCACCGGGTCAGAGCCACCAGTTGATGAGGATTTGGCTGAAGGGGCGTCGGCGGTAGAAGCCGTTCCCGGAGACGAAGCCGCAGACGCCGCCGAACTGACGGATGCCGAGGTGGTCGAGGGCGACGATGGCGTTGCTGCCGTGGAAGCCGTGCCCGACGCGGATGAAGACCTCGACGAGGTCGAACTGACCGATAATGACTTTGACCGGTCCGAAGGCGCGTTCGACGAAGACCCTTTGGAAGAGCCGGATGATACCTACGATCCCACACCGTTTGAAGACCCGGAGCCGCCGGAAGCCGAAGGCTTTGCCGCCGCATCGAACGAGCCTGGCCCTTCGACCGACAGACCATACGCGGAAACGTCGACCACTGCGCCGCAGGTCACGCAGACCGTTGTGAAGAAGGCGGGCTTTCTGCCGCTGCTTTTGGGCGGTGTTGCCGCCGCAATCATCGGTTTCGTCGCCGCGCGGTATGTCGTTCCGGAAGGCTGGCCGTTTCCGGGCGTGCAGACGGGAGAAGATCCGTTTGTGGTTGATACGCTTGCGACGCTGGAGACCCATGGCGCGGCCATAGCAGATTTGGATGCCAGAACGACCGCGGTCGAGGAAAGCGTAAGCGGGATAGACGCCGATGCCCTGTCAACACAAGCCAGCGATGCTGCTGCGACGGCCAATGAGGCCAGTCAGCGTCTTGAAGGACTGGCCGGCAATGTCGAGGCTTTGGAAGGGCGCCTGACGGCATTGGAAAAACGCCCGGTCGAAGAAAGCGTTTCACCCGAAGCCATCCAGGCCTATGAGCGCGAGCTTGATGCAATGCGCGCCACCATTCAGACGCAGCGCGAAGAGGTCGAAGCGATGTTGGCGGAGGCCACTGAAATGGAAGCGGCCGCCAATGAAACCGCGCAGTTGACTCAGGCGCGCGCTGCCTTGGCGCAAATCTCCAGCGCGTTGACAGAGGGAACACCCTTTGCCGATGCCGCCGCGCAGTTGCAACAGGCAACGGGCAGCATTCCCGATGCACTTTCTTCGGTGGCGGATGAAGGTGTCGCGACCCAAACCGAACTATCAGACCAGTTCCCCGGTGCGTCGCGCGCCGCGCTTTCAGCCGCGCGGGACGCAGGCGCCGCTGATGAGGGGGGGGGTCGATTCAGCGCCTTCTTGCGCGAACAATTGGGCGCGCGGTCGGTCGTGCCGAAGGAAGGCAACGATGCTGACGCGATCCTGTCACGCGCGGAGGCCGCGCAGCGTGACGGCGACCTTGACGCAGCGCTGACTGAAATAGAGTCTTTGCCAGACCCCGCGCGTGAGGCGTTGTCGGTATGGACAGCGCGGGCGCAGGCGCGCCGTGATGCGGTGGCCGCCCTTGCGGCGGCTTCGCAGCAACTGAACACCCAGTAAGGAACCCGGAATGCTTTGGTCGCTCATCAAGATACTGATCTTCGTCGCCATTGTGGCGGCACTGACCCTCGGGGCGGGTTATCTTCTGGAAACCGACGGGGGTATTCAGATCACCGCCGGGGGTGAAGAATATACACTTGGACCGCTGCAATCGGTGATTGGCGCGCTGCTGGTGATCCTTGCCGTTTGGGTGCTTCTAAAGCTTTTCTCGCTACTGATCGCCACGCTGCGCTTTCTCAACGGCGATGAAACCGCGATTTCGCGCTATTTTGACCGTAACCGGGAACGTAAAGGGTTTCAGGCGCTCAGCGAAGGCATGATGGCGCTGGCCTCGGGCGAGGGGCGGCTGGCAATGGCCAAGGCCTCCAAGGCGGAGCGCTATTTGCAAAAACCCGAACTGACCGATCTAATCACGGCGCAGGCCGCCGAAATGAGCGGGGATCGTGCGAAGGCCGAGCAGGTCTACAAGAAGCTGATACAGAACGATGCCACGCGCTTTGTTGGCGTGCGCGGAATTATGAAGCAGAAACTGGCGGCGGGCGAAACTGATGTTGCGTTGAAGCTGGCGGAACGCGCCTTCGCCATCAAGCCGCAGCACGAAGAGACGCAAGACGTTCTGTTGCAGCTTCAGGCGCAGAAAGAAGACTGGTCAGGCGCGCGCAAAACACTGAATGCAAAGCTGAAATCTGGCACGATGCCGCGCGATGTCCACAAACGACGTGATGCGGTTCTGGCGCTGTCCGAGGCCAGGGACGTATTGGAAGAAGGCAAGACAATTGATGCACGCGTGGCCGCCATCGAGGCCAACCGCCTGTCGCCGGACCTTATCCCTGCGGCAGTTCTGGCGGCACAGGGCTATATAGAACAAGGCAAGCCGCGTTATGCGGTGCGTGTGCTCAAGAAAGTCTGGGAAGTGCGCCCGCATCCCGAAGTCGCCGGAGCGTTCGCGGCCATCGTGCCGGACGAAACACCCCAGGAGCGTCTGAAGCGGTTTCAACAACTGGTTAAGCTGCAACCGGACCACCGCGAAACCAAGCTGTTGATGGCCGAGTTGAACATCGCCGCCGAGGATTTCCCCGCTGCGCGTCGAGCCTTGGGCAATCTGCACGAAATCGACGCGGATGCGCGGGTGCTGACGATCATGGCCGCGATCGAGCGCGGCGAAGGCGCCAGCGATACCGTAGTCAAGGGCTGGTTGGCCAAGGCCGTGACGGCACCTCGTGGGCCGCAATGGGTTTGTGACAATTGTCATTCCATTCACACCAATTGGGCACCGGTCTGTGCGAATTGCCAAAGCTTTGACACGCTGTCCTGGACCGTACCGCATGAGTCGCAGATGGCTGCACCAACGGGCGTTGGTATGCTGCCGTTGATCGTCGGTGCCTTGGACGACAAAACCGAGGAGCCGCCGGAGGCAGACGTGATTGAAACCCCAGCGGAACCAGAAGAGGCAGAGATCGTTGAGCCGGAAAGCGTCGGGGTCCAGCCGGGCCCGGAAACCGGGGCACCGCCGTCCGAAGTGCTTGAAGAAGGTCGGCGGTAACGCAGGCTTTTTTTAAACGTAGCGACGGACACATCGACGAATTTTGAAACGACAGGGCAAGAGATTGCGATGCTGCCAGCCCCGAACCTGCGCCATGTCTGCGATCTTGAGGTGCGGTTGGACCCGATCAAGGAGATGGGCGCAGGCCGAGCCGGCCGGCGTCGGATCATTCCGATCGTGGGAGGACGTGTCACCGGGCCGGAACTTTGTGGCCGGATTCTGAACCTGGGGGCCGATTGGCAGACGATCTTTGGCGATGGGCTGGCAGAGCTTGATACCAGATATGCGCTCGAAACGGATGACGGTGCATTGATTGAGATTGTCAATTTCGGTTTCCGCCACGGGCCAGAGGATGTGATCCGCAAACTTGCGGCTGGTGATCCGGTGCCACAGGACAGCTATTACATGCGCACCCATGCACGGCTGGAAACTGGCCATCCGGACTATGCCTGGGTGAACCGTACGCTTTTTGTGGGCACCGGTGCGCGGCTAAAATCGGCTGTAAGGGTTTCACTTTTCGCGATTGAGTAATAGGCGCATTTACTGTGCGGCGTAGTCCGGTGCGCTGACCGGATCAGCGTATTCCGACCTTGCCATTCGCGAAACCCTACAAGTCTCCACGTCAGGCTCGGGGCGCGCCGTAGTAAAGTATTGCGACATGCGTGGCCTCCGCGAAGAACAGCCAGCGCTCCAGCATCAAACCGATTCCGGCGGCCATGACCGCGAATAGATACGGCAATAACATTGGCAGATCGGCCAAAATCCCTAGCGAAATCAACGTCAGCGGTACTGCAATCAGGCAGAGTAAACCAAGCCATCGCAACCGCAGCGCATGACGTCGGGCGACGTCATAGCCCATCTCGCGCATGACGTAATTCGGCCGCGTGTGCGGCGGATCGATTTGGCGAATGCCCTTTGTACCCATCCCCAGCGCTTGCGCGGCGGTGTACGTCCCGTCATCAGAGTCGATATGCCGATAATAGACGAGTTTCAGCACCAACGCGACGCCTAGCGCCAACAGGGTTGCCGCGCCCTGCCAGTGGTTTTGGCCGCCGAGTATTGATGTCATAAGCCCCATCAGCAACCCGCCCGAAGCGGCACCAAGAGCCAGATAGATGACCGGGACCAGCGTCAGGTTCCACTCCTTGATGGTGCGCAAGGATGCGTAAATCATGCCGGTACACCAAACCGTCGCGACCGCGCCCAATGCGCAAAGCAAGGCCAGAAACGGCTCTGCCCCGGTGGTGATTTTCAGCAGAGACAGAAAACCCAGTAGTCCGACGGGCAGATAGGTGGCCAGCGCTGCCACGCCTTCGCGCGACAGCCACGAGGACCGCCATTGGGACAGCGCGCGCCATGCCCGTTCCGGGTGGCCAAGGTGAAAGGTCGAAGCCAGTAGCCCAACGGTGATCAGTGCAACCGCCAGCGCGAAGGTGAAGAAGAATGACCAGTGCGTATGCGACATATCTCCGGCCATCAAAGCAATCGAGACCCAGAACAGCAGGCCGTAGCCCGCGCCCGAGGAAGTGGTGAAAAGGATGACGGAATAGGCAGGATGCATGTGGCGCGCCCCTCAGCGGCTGAGCGCCCGGTCGGCCCAGGCAAAGAGTTTTTCGATGGGCGCACCGGTGGTCTTGGTGGGCGTCGTTGGCACCGCGGGCGCGTGATCGGACCCCTTGCGCGGCGGCAGGTATTTGTTGACCGGCTTGTAGCCGAACTCTTCCAGCAGGTTAAAGCCGCCGCGATCCTCAACCGTTTGCGACACGGCGCTCGCCGGATCACCCAGGTCGCCGAAGGCGCGCGCGCCGGTCGGGCAAGCGCGGACACAGGCGGGCTGACGGTCCTCTTCGGGCAGGGTTTCGTTATAGATCCGGTCAACACACAGCGTGCATTTCTTCATCACGCCGTCATCCTGATCGTATTCCCGCGCGCCGTAAGGGCAGGCCCAGCTACATAGCTTGCAGCCGATGCAGGTGTCCGGATTGACCAGAACGATCCCGTCTTCAGCGCGTTTGAAACTGGCCCCGGTCGGGCAGACGGTCACACAGGCAGCATCTTCGCAATGCAGGCAGGAGCGCGGGAAATGCACCGTGCCTTTCCAGTGATCGTTGTCGATCTCGTAGCTGTGCACCCGGTTCAGCCAAGCACCGTCCGGGTCGGCTCCGTAAGGATCGAAATCCGACAAAGGCGCGGAATAGCCGCTGGTGTTCCATTCCTTGCAGGACGTCACGCAAGCGTGACAGCCCACGCAGATATCCAGATCAATGACGAGGCCGAGTTTTTTACCCGTTTTCTCCGGAAGGCAGGTCATGTCGTCTCCTTCCGAAATTGTACCCCGAAGGCAAGCTTTTCGGGCGAGGGCGGTTGGCTGTCATGGCCCAAAGGCTCAAACATTGGTTCCGTCGCGCCGGTACTCTCTGCCTTTGCTATTGCCACACGCAGGTCAAACCATGCGGCCTGCCCTGTGATCGGGTCGGAGTTGGAGTAGCGGTAGCCTCCGCCACCCTTGGGAAGCAGTTCCGAAATCAGGTGGTTGAGCAGGAAGCCTTCGGTATTCTCAGGCGCGTCCTCATCCAGCCCCCAAGCGCCCTTGCGCTTGCCGATGGCGTTCCAGGTCCAGACGGTGTGCGGGTTGACGCCCTCCATCAGACGGATCTGGCATTTCACACGGCCCAGATGCGAAGACAGCCAGACCCAATCATCGTCTGTCGCGCCGATGGATGTGCCGACGCTGGTGTGGATATACAGCCGGTTCGCGGCCGTGATCTGGCGCAGCCACGCATTCTGCGACCCCCAAGAATGGTACATATGCATCGGACGTTGCGTGATCGCGTTCAGCGGATAGGCACCCGTGTCGATCATCGTGCCTTCAAGCGGTTCGTACCAGAACGGCAGCGGATCAAAGTAGCGGGTTATGCGGTCGCGCGCCCGCTCTGGCGGTTGGCGGTCGCCATGACCCAGCGCGGCAAGGCGGAACTTTTGCAACGGTTCGGAATAAAGTTGAAAGATCGTCGGCTCGGCGGACATGCGGATGCCCTTGGTGATCCCCCAATCCAGATAGCCGCGATTGGCATGTTTGAAATAGGCATGTTCGGGCGCAAGGTGATGGGCGTGGAATGCGCCATTCCTGACGTATTCTTTCAGCTGATCGGGGTTGGGCGCGCCGGTCCCGAAGCTTGTCCCATCCTTGCCGCGCCAGCCCGCCAGCGGCCCGACACCGGGTTTGCGCTGGTGGTTGACGATATAGTCGGCATAGCCGCCGGGAAACTTCGCGCTGCCGTCCTCGTTTGTAAAAGCGGGAAACTTCAGCCGGCGGGCAAGGTCGATCAGCACCTCTTGGAACCCGCGCACGTCACGATCTGGCGGCACCACGGGATGACGGATCGCATCGGCCACCATATCCGGTACCGAAATGGGCCGGTCCAGCAGGCTGATGCAATCCCAGCGTTCCAGATAGGTGGTGTCAGGCAGGATCAGATCGGCGTATGGCACGGTTTCGGAGTAATAGGCGTCTGAATAGATGATCCTGGGGATCACATAGTCGCCGTTTTCGTCCTTGGCGGTCAGCGCGTCCAGCGTGCCGGGTACGTTCATGGACGAATTCCACGCCATATTCGCCATATACATGAACAGCACGTCGATGCCGTAGGGGTCTTTCTTTGCCGCGTTGTTGATGACCATATGCATCAACCCATGCGCCGACATCGGAGCGTCCCAGCTAAACCCCTTGTCCAGCCGTGACGGGTTGCCTTCGCCGTCCAGCAGCAGATGTTCCGGGCCGTGCGGAAAACCCAGATGCGGCCCGCCCAGAGGCATTTCGGGCTTGATATCGCCCGCCGCGCCATGCGGCAGCAGGTTGGGCGGGGTCTGTTTGGGGTAGGGCGGCTTATAGCGGAACCCACCGGGGCAATCTATGCTGCCCAGCAGGATTTGCAGGATATGGATCATCCGGCAGGTCTGAAACCCGTTCGAATGGGCCGAAATCCCCCGCATCGCGTGCATCGAGATTGGCCGCCCGATCATCGTCTCATGTTTGCGCCCGGCCCAATCCGTCCACGGTTGGTCCAGCACGATTTCTTCCTTGAAAGCCACATGCGCCAGTTCGGCGGCGATCCGGCGGATTTGGTCAGCGTCCAGCCCGGTCGGCGCGGCCACCGCTTCGGGTGTGTAGTCATCCGACAGGTAGCGTTCCGCCATCAGTTCGAACACCGGGCGGGCGATGCGGCCATCGGGCAGGGTGCGGGTGCCGGTCAGCGCGGGCTGGATGTCGGCGGCCTTGCCGTTGCGATAGGCCTCCGTCGCCTTGTCCCAGACCAAAGGGTTGCCATCGACGTCACGCGCAAACAGCCCGTCCTGATCGGTGCCGGGCGCGTCGATCACCAGCCAGGGCGCGTTGGTGTAGCGCACGAGATAGTCGGGGTCGATCTGCTGGGTGCGGAACAACTCGTGTATCAGCGCGCCCACGAACAGCCCGTCCGTGCCGGGACGCAGCCCGATCCACTCATCAGCCACGGCGTTATAACCGGTGCGTACCGGGTTCACCGACACGACCTTGGCACCGCGCGCTTTCAGCTTGCCGATGCCGATCTTGATCGGGTTGCTGGCATGATCCTCGGCCACACCGAAGAGCATGAAATACTTGGTCAGGTCCCAGTCGGGATCGCCAAACTCCCAAAACGCGCCGCCAAAGGTATACAGCCCACCAGCCGCCATGTTGACCGAGCAGAACCCGCCATGGGCCGCGAAGTTGGGGGTGCCGTATTGCATCGCCCAGAACCCGGTCAGCGATTGGCTTTGATCGCGCCCGGTGAAGAAGGCCAGCCGCTTGGGATCGCTCTTGCGCACCGCGCCCAGCCAGTCGGTCGCGATCTCCAGTGCTTCGTCCCAACTGATTTCTTCGAACTGGCCGGACCCGCGCGGTCCGACCCGCTTCATCGGCGCGCGCAACCGCGCGGGCGAGTAGTGCTGCATGATGCCCGCGCTGCCCTTGCCACACAGCACGCCCTTGTTGACGGGATGATCTCGGTTGCCGTCGATATAGCGCACCTGCGGTTTGCCGTCCGGCCCGTCCTTGAGATGCACATTGATCCCGCAACGACACGCGCACATGTAACAGGTCGTCTGTTCAATACGGTCACCCACAGGTTCGGAAAGCGGGATCTGGGGTTCGCGGGACATGTAGATCTTTCGGCAGGACAGAAGTTGCACGATTCTTCTGCGAGCTTACACAAACTTTACAAAGCCGAACAATGCTTTGCGATTTCAGCGGTCTGGCGTGGCACCGCCAATGGCGGCCGTCAGTTTGTGCGATGCAGTCAGCACTGCGATACTTAACCGTTCAATCTCTTCCGGCGTGACCCGTGTCGTGGGGCCAGAGACCGAAATGCCGGCGATTGCTTCGTCATGGATGTCGAACACCGGGGCGGCGATGCAGCGCATACCAAGATTGCGTTCCTCGCCGTCAATGGCGTAGCCGCGCGCTCGCGTGGTTGCGAGATCCGCAATCAAGGCGGCGCGCTCTGTCAGTGTATATTCGGTAAATTTCTCAAGCGGGCCGCGGTCCAGAAACTTGGTGATCCGGCTTTCGTCCATCTGCGACAACAGGGCTTTGCCGATGCCGGATGCGTGCAGTCGCGACAGCGTGCCGGGCGGAAAAAACGCGCGAATGCTTGCGTTGGTCTCTACTTGACTGACAAAAAGCACATTGCCGCTTTGCTCGATACCCAGATTGGCCGTTTCTCCGGTCGCCTCCATTAACTGGCGCAGAAGGGGTCTGGCCCGATCAACAAGGCTGGTCCGCTTCAAAAAGCGCGCACCGATCAAAAAGGCGCGCGGTCCGATGTGCCAAACCTGATCGGCCTGATCAAACTCCACCAGCCCCCTGACTTCCAGCGTTACCAGAATGCGATAGACCGTCGCCGGAGATTGCTCGAGATCGCCTGCCAGTGCTGACAAGGTCTTGCCTTGTGCTTCGCTCAGAAACTCGAAGACTTCCATGGCCCTGTCCAGCGACTTGATGGTGTTTTGCGCCGTCTTGTCATTCCAATCACGCGGGCGTCCACGGGTCTTTCTGGATGGATGCGCGTCATTCTTCTGTAATTCCATAAGATGAGTTCTTTTTAATATGAAAGATAATTTTACGATATGAAAAAAGCAACCATCTGACAAGGAAGAATTATTTTAACTATTGTAGAAATGAAATGACTTTTCAAAAAAGTTTCGTCCTGCATGGGGGCACGATATGTTGAGCTCAGCCTCAGAAGGAGACGATCATGAGCTTCCAGAACCCAGTATTCATTCCCGGTCCTACAAACATGCCCGAAGCGGTTCGCCAGGCGTGCTATATGCCGACGATTGACCACCGGTCGCCAACGTTTGGCAAGATCCTGCATCCGTGTCTGGATGGTGTCCGGAAGGTCCTGAAATCCGACAGCGCCAAGATCTACATTTTCCCGTCGACCGGAACCGGCGGCTGGGAAACGGCGCTCAGCAATACGCTTAACAAGGGCGACAAGGTGCTGGCCGCGCGGAACGGCATGTTCAGCCACCGTTGGATCGACATGTGCCAGCGCCACGGACTGGACGCGCATGTGGTCGAGACACCATGGGGCGAAGGTCTGCCCGCCGACAAGTACGAAGAGATCTTGAAGGCTGACAAGTCTCATGAGATCAAAGTGGTTCTGGCCACGCATAACGAAACCGCCACAGGCGTGAAGTCCGATATTGCCGCCGTGCGCAAGGCGCTGGACGCTGCGGGCCACCCTGCAATGCTGTTTGTCGATGGGGTCAGTTCCATCGCGTCCATGGATTTTCGGTTTGACGAATGGGGCGTCGATGTTGCCGTGACCGGCAGCCAAAAAGGCTTCATGCTGCCCGCTGGCTTGGCGATTGTCGGTTTCTCGGACAAGGCCGTGCAGGCATCAAAGTCTGCTTCGCTGCCGCGCACGTTCTTTGACATCAACGACATGCAAAAAGGGTACGACAACAACGCGTACCCCTACACCCCGCCTGTCGGCCTGATGAACGGTCTGAAACTGTCGCTCGACATGCTGCTGGATGAGGGCATCGACAATGTGTTCGCGCGCCATCACCGTATTGCCGAAGGCGTTCGCAAAGCCATCGGCGCATGGGGTCTGGAACTGTGCGCGGCCACGCCCGACGTGTATTCCGACACTGTATCGGCCATCCGCACGCCGGAAGGGTTCAACGCCACGGACATCGTGACCGTCGCCGCAAACGACTACGGGATGGCGTTTGGCGTTGGTCTGGGCGAAGTTGCCGGCAAGGTTTTCCGTATCGGCCATCTGGGCAGCCTGACCGATGCGATGATGCTGTCGGGCCTTGGCGTCGCGGAAATGGTGATGGTTGATTTGGGTCTGGATGTGAAGCTTGGCTCGGGTGTTGCGGCAGCGCAGGAATACTACCGCCGCGACCTGAAAAACGGCAGCAAGGCGGCCGCATAATGTCTGGTGAGATGTATATCCCCACCTATCAGGACATGCTTGATGCGCATGAGCGCATCAAGCCCTATATCCGCGAGACACCAGTGCGGACCTCGGCCTATCTGAACGAGCTGACCGGGGCAGAGCTGTTCTTCAAGTGCGAAAACTTTCAGGAACCGGGCGCTTTCAAAGTGCGCGGTGCCAGCAATGCGGTGTTCGGACTGGACGAGGAGCAGGCGAAGAAGGGTGTCGCCACCCATTCGTCTGGCAACCATGCCTCGTGCCTCAGCTACGCCGCGATGAAGCGGGGCATTCCCTGCAATGTCGTCATGCCGCGCACCGCGCCGCAGGCCAAGAAGGACACCGTCAAACGCTATGGCGGAAACATCACGGAATGCGATCCCTCGACCTCTTCGCGTGAAGAGTCGTTTGCCAAGGTGCAGGCGGAAACCGGCGGTGATTTCGTGCATCCCTACAATGACCCACGGGTGATCGCGGGTCAGGGCACCTGTGCGCGTGAGTTCATGGAACAGACCGGCGGCCTCGATATGGTTGTGGCGCCGATTGGTGGTGGCGGCATGATTTCGGGCACCTGTCTGACCTTGTCACATCAGGTACCCGAAACGCAGATCATCGCCGCAGAGCCAGAGCAGGCAGACGATGCCTATCGCAGCTTCAAGGCCGGGCACATCATCGCTGATGATGCGCCAAAGACCATCGCGGATGGATTGCTGGTTCCGCTGAAAGACCTGACCTGGCACTTTGTGTCAAATCACGTCACGGACATCCTGACGGCGTCGGAAGAGGAAATCATCGACGCGATGAAGCTGACATGGAAGCATCTGCGCATCGTCATGGAGGCCAGTTCTTCCGTGCCGTTGGCCACGATCCTCAAGAACAAGGACCGGTTCGCTGGAAAGCGCGTCGGCATCATCATCACAGGCGGCAATGTCGATCTCGACAAGCTGCCGTGGCTTAAATGAACACGCTAAGGGAGCACATAAAATGAACGCACCTGCCAAATTCGACGATTACGAAGTCGGTTTCGACATCCCCGCCGTCCCCGGCATGGATGAAAAAGATATCCAGACGCCCTGTCTGATCCTCGATCTGGACGCGCTGGAATACAACATCAAGAAGATGGGCGATTATGCCAAGGCACACGGCATGCGCCACCGCGCGCATGGCAAGATGCACAAATCCGTCGATGTGCTGATGTTGCAGATGGAACTGGGCGGCGCCGTTGGTGTCTGCTGCCAGAAAGTCTCTGAAGCTGAAGTGTTCGCCCGCGCCGGCATCAAGGAAATCCTTGTTTCCAACCAAGTTCGCGACCCGGCCAAGATCGACCGCCTGGCCCAATTGCCCAAGATCAGCGGCGGCGAAATCATCGTATGCGTCGATGATGTTGCCAACATCTCGGATCTGTCCGAAGCCGCGCAAAAGCACGGCACCGATCTTGGTGTTTTCATCGAAATCGACTGCGGCGCGGGCCGCTGCGGCGTAACCACAACCGAAGCCGTCGTCGAAATCGGCAAGGCGGTGCGCGATGCCAAGAACCTGACATTCCGCGGCATTCAGGCCTATCAGGGCGCGATGCAGCACATGGACAGCTTCGAGGATCGTCAGCAAAAGCTCGACACAGCTATTGCTCAGGTCAAGGACGCCGTCGAAGGCCTCAGGGCCGAGGGTATCGAGTGTGACCTCATTTCCGGCGGCGGCACAGGCTCTTACTACTTCGAGAGCAATTCGGGCGTCTACAATGAGCTTCAGTGTGGCTCTTACGCGTTCATGGATGCGGATTACGGCCGTATCCTGGACAAGGACGGCAAGCGCATTGATGACGGCGAATGGAAAAATGCGTTCTTCATCCTGACAAGCGTGATGAGCCACGCCAAGGAAGACAAGGCGATCGTGGATGCCGGTCTCAAGGCACAGTCGATGGATAGCGGCCTGCCGTTCATCTACGGCCGTGACGATGTGGAATACGTCAAATGTTCCGACGAACACGGTGTTGTTGCCGATCCCAAGGGCGTGCTGAAGGTCAATGACAAGCTGAAGCTTGTTCCCGGCCACTGCGACCCGACCGCCAACGTGCACGACTGGTATGTCGGCGTTCGCAACGGCAAGGTCGAGACCGTCTGGCCCGTCTCTGCACGCGGCAAAGCCTACTGATCGCACCATCTCGGCCGCGCATCTTGCGGCCGTATGCCACAAAAAACGTCTGCGCGCGCGGCACCTGTCGGTGCGCGTGGACGCATGAACTCAAAAGGATGTGACACGATGCTGATCGTTCCCGAACGCGAAATTGCCAACCTGATGACACGCTCTGCCGCATTTGATGCTGTAGAAAGTGTCTTTGCTGCCATGGCGTCAAAAAACGCCTATAACTTCCCAGTCATTCGCGAAGCGATTGGCCACGAAGACGCGCTTTATGGCTTCAAAGGTGGGTTCGACAAGCAGGGGATGACGCTTGGGCTGAAGGCCGGGGGGTATTGGCCCAACAACCTTGAAAAGCACGGGGTGATCAACCACCAGTCCACGATTTTCCTGTTCGATCCGGACACCGGTATGGTCAAGGCGATGGTGGGTGGCAACCTGTTGACAGCCCTGCGCACGGCGGCGGCGTCATCGGTATCCATCAAGCATCTGGCCCGCAAGGATGCCAAGGTCATGGGTATGGTCGGCGCCGGTCACCAGGCGACATTCCAATTGCGCGCGGCCCTTGAGCAGCGCTCCTTCGAGAAGGTCATCGGGTGGAACTACCATCCCGAAATGCTGCCCAACATCGAAAAGGTCGCGAACGAAGCGGGCGTCCCCTTCGAGGCGGTCGAGCTTGACGGCATGGTCGAGGCCGACGTGGTGATTTCGATCACCTCGACATTTGAGCCGACCGTCATGGCCAAGCACATTTCGCCGGGTACACACATCGCCTGCATGGGAACCGACACCAAGGGTAAGCAGGAAGTCGAGGCCGCGCTGCTGGGCAAGGCCACCGTCTTTACCGATGAGGTCGCGCAATCCATCACCATCGGCGAAGCGCAGCACGCGATCTATAACCACATGATCCGTCCGGAGAACATCGTTCAGATCGGCGAAGTCATCAACGGCACGCATAAGGGCCGGACATCGGATGACGAGATCACGCTGTTCGACGGCACAGGCGTCGGTTTGCAGGATCTGGCCGTCGCGGCCAGCGTCGTGGAACTGGCCGTGAAGAACGGCGTCGCGATAGATGTTGATTTTTGATGCAGGTCGGTCGCCTTCGGTCCGGATGTTCTGACGGCGACCAACTGAAGTTGCGAATACAGGAGGTGATAGCTTTCGCCAGTTTGAAAATGCAGCGGTCGGCAACCGGGTGACAATACCAAACGCCGATGAAAAAACGCCGCGCAATTCAGGAATGTGCAGTTGCCGCCACGCTGCATGACATCGGAAAAGGAGGGTGAGATCTGGCCGAAGCGCCTTTCAATGATCTTCTCAGGTGCAAAAGAAAACCCGTTCGGCAAGGGTGACGCCCTTGCAGTGACCAAGGCGCAGGTTTTCAATCATGTCGTGGACAATCAGCACGCCAATCGTGTGAAACCAGCGGAGTAGAACATGCGGATCGTCATTAATGGCTTTGGACGAATAGGGCGCACGATTCTGCGCCAGATTATGACCGACCCCGGCCATGCAGATATCGAGGTTGCGCTGATCAACGACATAGCGCCGCTTGAGACCTGTGCATACCTGTTGAAATACGACAGCACGTTCGGGCCGCTTCCCTACACCGTCGAGGAGGAAGAGGGTGCATTGACGATCGGGCAGACCCGCATCGTGTTTTCGACCTCGGCCGATATTGGGGCGTGCGACTTGACGGATGTCGACGTGGTTCTGGAATGCACCGGCCGCATCACATCACGGGACATGGCCGAACGTGGCCTGCGGGCAGGTGCCAAAGCGGTGCTGATTTCCGGCCCATCCGATCATTCGGATACGACGATTGTCCTGGGCGCCAATGACGAGACGCTGGGACGTTCGAAGATCATCTCGAACTCTTCGTGCACGACAAATGCCATTGCGCCGTTGCTGCGCGCGATTGATGCGAAGCTGGGGATCGAACAGGCGCATGTCACGACGATCCATTGCTACACCGCCAGCCAGCCGATGGTCGATACGCCCCGCGCCGGTCTGGCGCGCAGCCGGGCAGGGGCTGAATCCATGGTGCCCACAACCACAAGTGCCGCGAAGGAGCTGACGCAGATCCTGCCCGGTATCGGTGCCCGCACCAGTATTGCGGCCGTGCGGGTTCCGTGTCTGAGCGTATCGGCGATAGACGCGACCATTCAGCTTTCATCCCCGGCAGCCGCGTCGGCAACCGAGACCCTGAAGAAGATCGCCAATGAAAGCCGCGTGATCGGAGCGACGGACGATGCGTGCGTGTCCCGTGACCTTCGCGCGCGTCCGGAATCGCTGATACTGGCCCTTCCTGAAACGATGGCCACGGGCGAACGTCAACTGCGGCTCTTTGGTTGGTACGACAATGAATGGGGCTTTTCCGCGCGGATGATCGATATGGCACGCAGGCTCGCGTCTCGGTCGAATAGGCCGGGCTGACGGCGGCGAAGCCCAAGATAGACAGAGGGACGAAAGACAGGCGGCGCTTGCATGCACCGAAGTCCGGATGCCGCGCGAAAGATGCGTCCGATACAGCGGTGCGAGGCCGTCGCGCGTACAGAAATTGAGATCAATCCCAAGGATTGGTCGTGGGGAATTTGTCGGCGCATCCGCAGGCTGCCGAGCCATTCGAAATCGCTCGAAACGAGTTTCTCAGCTGAGGCTGAAAAAACAGGGTCGATGGCAAGCTGTCGGGTCAAACTGAAAATCACGCCAGAGTGCAGGTCTGGAATTAAGGAGGAGGAACGAACAAATGACTGATGCAACCATCAATCCGTCGTCGGTTGATGCCGTAAACGAGAAGATCCCACCGGCGAAGCTATTCACCTTGGGGTTACAGCATGTGCTTGTCATGTATGCGGGCGCAATTGCCGTTCCGCTGATCGTGGGTCGCGTGTTGAAACTGAACCCCGAACAGGTGGCTTTCCTGATCTCTGCCGACCTCTTCGTCTGTGGCGTCGTGACCATCATTCAATCGCTTGGGGCGTCGAAATGGTTCGGTATCAAGCTGCCGGTCATGATGGGCGTTACATTTGCCAGCGTTGGTCCGATGGTGTCCATCGGCATCGCCAATCCGGGCGTTGACGGCGCGCGTATGATCTTTGGTTCGATCATCGGGGCGGGCATAGTCGCGATGCTGCTGGCCCCGACGGTCAGCCGCATGTTAAGGTTCTTTCCGCCGGTCGTGACAGGAACAATCATTCTTGTGATCGGCGTCACCCTGATGCGTGTCGGCATCAACTGGATCTTCGGTCTGCCAGTTGGTCCGACCGCACCGCAACTGGTTGCGCCAGAGCACACTGCATGGCTTGAAGGGCTTCGCGCCGCTGGCGTCACCGAAATTCCGGACGGGCTGACGCTAGGCGCGACCCAAGAAAACGACAACTATGCGACGCTGCCGAACATGGCAATTTCGGGCATCGTTCTGTTGACGATCATTCTGATCATGAAGTTTTTCACCGGTTTTCTGGCCAATATCTCGGTCCTGTGCGGGATTGTCGTTGGGGCTATTCTGGCCGCGTCGATGGGCTACATGCATTTCTCCAGTGTCGGTGAAGCTCATTGGTTCGCTCTGATCACACCGTTGCGTTGGGGCGTCCCGATCTTTGATCCGATCATGATCCTGACCATGACGCTGGTGATGATCGTCGTGATGATCGAATCCACCGGCATGTTCCTTGCGCTCGGTGAAATGTGCAACAAGAAGATCGAACGCCCGTCGCTTTCGGCTGGCCTGCGTACCGACGGTCTGGGCACGGTCATTGGCGGACTGTTCAACACTTTCCCGTACACCTCGTTCAGCCAGAACGTGGGCCTTGTCGGTGTCACCGGCATCCGCTCTCGCTATGTCTGTGTCATGGGTGGCGCGATCATGATCGTGTTGGGCCTTGTGCCCAAGATGGGTGCCCTGGTTGAGGCGCTTCCGGTTTCCGTTCTTGGCGGTGCTGGTCTGGTGATGTTCGGCATGGTTGCCGCAACTGGCGTGCGTATCCTTGGTGCGGTCGATTTCAAGACGAACCGCTATAACGGTCTGATCGTGGCAATCTCGCTGGGTCTGGGAATGATTCCACTGATCGCGCCTGAATTCTCCATGCATCTGCCACATGAGATCGAACCGTTGATCGACTCTGGCATCCTGCTGGCAGCAATTTCCGCGGTGTTTTTGAACATCGTCTTCAACGGTGCAAAAGCGATCACCGAAGATGAATTGCGTCAAACAGCGATGCAGTCGGACGGCGGCCACTAAGCGCTACCAACAGATCAAAAGAACCGCAAACGGGGCCTTCGTGGCCCCGTTTGCACGTCTGGACCCACAACTATACCAAGTTTCAAATTCATGCGGTCAAGGATCTTGCTCACCGTAAAACAACCCCAGTTTGTGGGCAGTACCCGCTTGCATACGCCCTCGGCCCGGCGGCACGCCCCTCACTTTCGGTGCTTTCGTCGATTTTAGAGGGGCTTTGCTGGTCCCAATGCCTTGGGCGCATCGCTCCGCCGCAAGCCATTGCGGTTGAGGAAGATATGCCACCCAGAATGTGCCTTTCATCGACCCACGGCGCGTCGTGGCTTTTTTGGAAAATGGGGCGTGTCCGCTCCACCTGCGCTTATGTGGAACAGGAAAGATTGCTCCTCATCACTGATGTCAGCGTGGGGACGAACCACCCGAGTTCAAAAGCCTCAAATCAAACAATGGGCATACCACACAAGCCTACGTTGTTTTTTTGAGGATTCTCGCGTAAGCTAGATATTATTTAGTGATTTCTGTACATTGACTTAAAAGAAAATCGGATACCGTTATGGTGGAAAATACTATTTCCTCAACCTCGCTCTTTGTCAGCTACTGTCATCGTGATGCCAGACATCGGCCGCGCTTCAATTCCAGTCGCATGGGAGAGTTGCTTGCCGATGTAAGATATGAGCTTGGTGCCGACGGATCCGACAGCCGTTACCAACTGGTCAAGGACACCGAAGGTGCGCTTCGAACCGGTGACTGGATCGACGACAAGATTGCCGAAGGAATCGCCAAATCCGATATCGGGCTGGTGTTCCTGTCTGAGAATTATTGCCGCTCCAGCAGTTGCGAAAAGGAACTGCGCACCTTCATCAAGCTTGGCAAAAGCCTGATCCTCGTGGAACTGGACGATCATTGGACCACCTCTGACGACCATCCGATGGTCGCACTTCGGGATGAGTTGCGCGGCTTGCTTTCGATTCGGTTCTGGGCGGAAAAAGCGGGCAAATCCGTGCGCTTTGGTCATCCCTTGCCGCAGACGGCGACCGGGCTGGCGCAAGAAGGGTATCGACAACAGTTGCAACGCTTGGTCGATGACATCAAGACCATGTCAAACAGCGTTACCGACAGGCAGGTTACCGCAGCGCCGAACCAGATTGCGCCAAGTGACGACAGCTTGGTGAAAATCGTTCTGGCCGCGTCCACCAGCGATACCAAGACTGAAACCGACCGGCTGGAACGGGTCTATCTGGATGCTGGTTTTGGTGTCACCCGTCTGGACCGTGTTTCCGAGGGTCTGAATGCCGCAGCCATCCGCGACCATCTGAACGCCGCGCATATCTTTGTTCAGGTGATTGGCGCGATCCCCGGCCGCCGCGTTGCGGATTACAAGGGCCTGCCCAGCAGTGTGGCACAGCATGGCATCGCAAAAGAAGTCGGGATAGAAGCCGCCGTCTGGATGCCCCGAGGCTTTGATCTGGCCGAATGCGGCGAGGATTATGCCGAGTTTCTGCGTACCGTGGTAAGTCACAGATCCAGTTTCGAAGATTTCGAGGCCTATAGTGTGAAGCTGGCCCGCAAAAAAGAAGAAGTGATTCAATCCGACCTTCGCCGCGAAGAAATCTTTCAGTCTGTTCCGGGGGAATTCCCTCCGCTTGTGTCGATTGACGCGGCCCGATCCGATGCCGTTCTGCGCGACAAGATCGGCGCGGCCTTGGACAAGCACGTTCTGGTCGATTACGTCGATTACAACGCAAGTATGGAAGCGCTGTCAGAATCCGTGCGCGACAACGATGCTATCGTGCTTGTCTATGGCGACCAGATCGAGGGTCAAAAACGCGCACGCGCACATTTTCGGTTTTTCCGACGTTGGCGAAAGGCCGTGTGGAACGAGGAACAACAAAGGTTCGAAATTGCCTTTGGCAATGCCGCACCGGAAGATGCCACGCCGTGCCCCAGCGGGCCGGGCATCCATGTCATCCGGATTTCGTCAGATATTGACGAGGTGTCGATGGGCGCGTTCCTGTCCTCGCTTGGCGTGCAACCCGCACAATGAGTGACGCGATGGATCAACCCGCAGAAAGCTTGACGCCCTATCCGGGATTGCGGTCGTTTCTGCGATCAGAGTTCGATATTTTCTACGGACGCGACGACCATGTGTCCGACATGCTCGACAAACTGGCCAAGAACCAATTCCTTTGTGTTACCGGCCCGTCCGGATGCGGGAAATCGTCGCTGGCGCGGACAGGCCTGTTCAACGCGCTGGAGGCCGGATTTCTTGGGGATCGTGGGTCTGACTGGATCTATTGCGATCTGTATCCGGAAACCGATCCGCTGGACCGGCTCGCGTCGGCACTGGCAAAGGCGATCGTCACCGGGGAAAGCGGTCGCGGCACCCCTGATCCGAACGACGAACAGGTGCCGGTTGTCGAAGAGTTGCGCAACCTGTTCCTGAACCACATCGAAAGGCGGTCCAGCAATCTCAATGAGGCGCTGGACGGGATCACCTTGCTGGAAGGTCGGCCCATTGTCATCCTCGTCGATCAGTTCGAAGAGATCTTTCGCTATGCGCAGGACGACCCGCACGAGGCATCGCGCTTTGTCGATGTGTTGCTCAAGACGACGGCGGCGCTTCGGGACGTCTATGTCGTCATCACCATCCGCACTGACGAGTTGGAGAAATGCTCGCGCTATTCCGGCCTGACAAGCGCGATCAACCACAGCCAGTTTCTGACGCCAACGCTGGACAGGTTCCAGATGCAAGAGGCGATCGAAGGCCCGATCTCGCTGTTTGGCGGCACGATAGAGCCAGAACTGGCCGTCTGGTTGCTGAACGGGCTGGAAGAGCAGTTGGACAAGCTGCCGCTTATGCAGCACGCGCTTCGGTTGCTGTATATTGATGCGCGACGCAAGCAGCCCGAGGGCCATGTCACCATCGGCCTGTCGGACTTCTTCCGCGCCTTCGATATTGCCGAGACCCCCGGTCAGTCGCGCAGCGGCGGGCATGACGCGTTGCGCATGTCGCTGTCGCACCGGCTGGACAAGATCTACAACAGACTGTCCAGCCACGATCAGAAGATCACGCGCGGGCTGTTTTGTGCGTTGACGACACTGAACAGCCGGGGCCGGGATATTCGTCGTCCGATCAAACTGGGAGAGGCGGCCGCGACGCTCGATTGCAGTTTTGACGAATTGGTCGCGGTGATTTCGGCCTTCAAGGACGGCACCGAAAGCTATTTGCGCGTTGCCGGAGAATTTGACGGCATAGACCCCGACGACACCGTGGACGTGACCCATGAATGCGTGCTGCGCCTCTGGCAGCCGCTACGCGACACATGGTTGCCCGAGGAAAGCGCCTCTGCGTCGAATATACGCTTCCTCGCGCGGCTTGCCTATGACAGGGAAACGACTGCGCGTGGCGGCCTGTGGGACCGGCTGATCGGCAGCGGTTTGCTGCGGAAGAATGCGCGTAAACGCCATTCGGAATGGTGGGCGACGAGACGGCCGAACGCGGCTTGGGCAGAGCGGCATCTGGCGCATCTGAACTGGGTGGATGACAGCGGAACGCTCAGCCCCAGGGATGTGTTTGAACGTGTTCGCGGGTTCGTCCGGAAATCTGAACGCTATGCCGTCTATGAAAAGGCCACGTTGTTCGGCGTGACCGCGCTCGCGTTGCTTGTCGGGGCGGTGATCGTCGTTGAACGGGCAGGCGACCGACGGGCACTGGCGCAGGCCGAACTGGAAAGCCTGCAAAAATCCGAAGAACTGGCGCAGGCAAAGCTGTTACTTGCTGAACAAAAGGCGCAGCAGGAAGAAGCGGATGCCTGGGCCACAAAACAGGAAGCCGCACGGCAAACTTTGTCGGCGGTCCAACCCACGTCTTATGCGCAAGACCCGTTTGACGTTGCATTTCGTGCGGCATCGGCGCTGGATTATGCCATAGAAGTCAATCTGGACCCCGCATCACTGGATTTTGGACAAAGACAGCTTCGCCAGTCGCTGACCTATATTCACGAACTTCGGCGCTTCGGTCACGGGCCTGGTGCGGTCAATGCGGTTTATGCCGCGTCATTCCTTGACGGTGGTACGCAGATCGTCACGCTGACCGAAGGGTTGGAATTGTTCGTCTGGGATCGCTACGATAATTCCAAGCCCATTCGTGTCGTTCCACTTGCGCAATCGCTCAGCCGTGGCGATGGGCTACAGGGCAGGTCAATGGCGGTCGCGGCAGATGGCGCTATCGCTGTCGGTACGCAGCGCGGCGCGGTTCTTCTGGTCGAAAGCCTGACAAATGGGGGCGCGCCGCCCACCGTGACAGAGCTTTACGCCGGACCCGCAGAATGGGGCTATGCCACGATCTCGAAACTGGATTTCTCGGCGGATGGAAGGTTCCTGATTGGCGGATCCCTGACCGGCCATATTCACGTCTGGCAACGATTGGCGACGGGGCGCTGGGGGCGCCACAGGATATTCACATCGCGCAATCTGGTCGCGAGAGGAGACGGCGAAACACTCGACCTGGCCGATGGGTCGGAATATGCCCCCCCGTCGGCCAGAATTTGGTCGGTTGCTTTTTCACCTGACGGGGTGGTTGCTGCATTTGGCCGTCAGGACGGGATCGTCTGCCTGATGACACCTGATGGGCTGGCGACGACCTGTTCCAATGAAGGCCATTCGCAGGCGGTCAAAGGCCTGAGCTTTGCACCCGACGGAAATATTCTCGCGTCGGGGGGCAATGATGACGCCGTGCGTCTTTGGAGATTGTCGCGGCCAGGCGGCGACACAAGCGGTTTGCCCGCGGTTTCTCTGTCTGATGGCAGGCTCTGGCAGGATTCGGACATTTGGGACCTCAGTTTCAACAACCAAGGCAGCCTGCTTGCGGCGACATCCTGGGACGGCACGACTTTTCTGTACCGCACTGATGAATGGCGTCCGTTGACGATTTTGCGCAGCCACCAAAGGGCCCCCCGGACGGTGGAATTCGCGCCGAAAAACAGCGAGGTTCTGACCGCTGCGCTGGACAACACGGCCCGCATCTGGACGCCTTTTGCGTCACGCCTGACTGATTATTCGCTTAGCGGGCGGGTATCGGGCAATTCCGCGCAAGTGCAGTCACTTGCCATGGGGCCGGAAGGCAAATGGGTGGGGTATACCGACCGGACGACGATCTGGTCCAAGGCAAAAAACGACAAGGCGACACCGATCTACGTTGCTTCGGATGCCGATGCGAGTCCGCAAATGCTGGCCAGCTCTCAGGCAAGCGACGTGATGATGGCCAGCATGTACGCGCCTGCCGTCAGGACGTTCCGGCGAACCGCCACTGGCGAATGGACGGATCTCGAAACCCCATTGACAGGTGATGCTCTGAATTTTCGTAAACGGGGCAGAAAACTGGCAATGTCCGACGACGGTCAACGGTTTGCGGTGGATGTGGGCGGATCTGATGGTGAGTGGATTCTGGTTTGCGAAACGGGGTCCGATGCTTGCGGAAGCGCCAAATCCGATCATATTGCTCTCGTGCGCTTTCAGGCCGAGGTGGAAACCAGCCGGTCCGAGGGGCACGCGTGCCGAAGACCGGCCTTTCCGACATCGCTCGCACTGTCGCCCGATGGCGCGCGGTTGGCCGTCGGAGGGAGTGATTGCAATATCCGTCTATACGATCTGGACGTGGAAACCGGCGCGGGCACGCTGGCAAAGCTCGCCCAGTACCATGTCGGAAACATCACGGCGCTGGATTTTTCATCCGACGGCAGTTTTGTCGTGGCCGGATCCGCTGATTGGCAAGGCAGCGTCTGGTGGCCCGAAACGGATACGATACGTTTGCTGCAAGAGCACCGTTCCAAGCTGACCGGTGCCCGCGCCTTGCCGACGGGCGAATTCGTAGCCACGATATCCAATGATGAACACCTGATCATCTGGGATACTGCAACCGGCGCGCCACAGGCTGACTATCAGAGCTTTACCGAAACCTTGAACGCACTCGACGTGCGCGGCACGGATGACGGGATCAAGCTGGCTGTCGGCACGCGTGGCGGCAATGTTGTCGTGCAGCAGTTTTTTGTGGCACCACAGAAATTTCTGGATTTCGCACGAACGACGCTTGATGCAATTACGGGCAACGACAAATGACGCCACGCGAGGACATGTCCTTTGTCGCCGTTTCTAGGTCAGTTTTGGAATAACCATTGAAAACGTCGTGACCCCGTCCACGCAACTGACATCCAGCTGGCCATTATGCGCCTTGGCAATGGATGCGGCGATATGCAGGCCCAACCCAAGGCCCTCGCCCTTGGCGTGGATACCGCGGTTGAACGGCTTGAACAGCGCGCTCCGAAGACCGTCGGGGATCGGTTCTCCCCTGTTGGCCACCGATATCTGAACGCCCGACTCCACGTCCTTGGCGACAACATGGATCGGATGCTCTTCCGTGCCGTGCTGTACCGCGTTCGCCAGCATATTCGACACGGCCTGACCGATGCGCTGCGCATCCGAGCTGATGGTCTCGTCGAAGTTCATGGTCAATTCGACCCGGTGGTTCGGGGACGCCGCCCGCACCTCGTCGACGACGTGGCGGATCGCTTCCGCAAGCGGTGCGTTCGGAATGATCTCTGCACGAATGCCACCGCCCAGCCGGGCCTTGGCATGCAGCATCATGTTCTCTGTCAATTCCTGCATCCGGTGGACGGATTGAGTCATCAACGGCAACAAAACCGCAACTTTTTCGGGTTCCGGGTGCCGAACGAGTTGTCGCAGACCTGCTCTGAGGGCGGCGATCGGATTGCGCAAGTCGTGGCCCAGAACGGCAAGGAATTCTTCCTGTAGCTTGCCCATTTCCTTTTCGTGATCGACCAACTGCTCTTGCGCTTCCAGGCGCTCTTCGGTTTCCAGACTGCGGCCGATGACGTCGGCAAACATCTTCAACATGGCCAAAACCCTGGGGTGCCGAAGCTTTCGCGGTTCGGTATCAATCGCGCAAAGCGTCCCAAAGAACGAGTCATCGCTGCGAAAGATCGGAATCGAGGCGTAGCTTACAATTCCGAACTCTTGCGCAATGGGATGTCCCGCATAGACCTCGTCAGTGCTCACATCCTCAAATACGATCCTTTCCGATGTGTCGCGGACCATTCTGCAAAAGGTAGAGCGTATGTTGATCTCGTCTCCAGCTTGCAGGCCGAAGTTGATTTCGTCCACGGTACGACACGCAACCCAGCGGTCCTGAGTCACGCGTGCAACCGCAGCAAACCGAGTGCCGGTCGCCAGCATGACGGTTTCCAGGATGACACCAATCGTTTCACTGCTGAGAATTGTTTCTATTTCAGCCTGAAAGTCGTGCTGTCCCTCCAAAAACGCGCGGTGGTTTTGAAGTTCGGTAGTCGCCTGTTGATCCATGGCACAGTTTTCCGTCTTTGCATCTTCCCAGTGTAAAAAGGCGCGATAATGCCGTCCAGTAACTTCACGATGCAAAGCAACCATCTGGGCTGGCTGCTAATCATGCGACAGAAAGAATACCAGCGAAAAAACAGAAGGTTACGTCATATGACACAACTATCGCAGGGCCATCGACCAGCCATTGCGGGACGTTACCCAGCGTAGGGCCCGTATTTTGGTGCCTGGTGCCACTCCCACGCGGTTTTGATGATCGTTTCGATATCCGGCATCTCGGGCGTCCAGCCCAACAGGGTTTTCGCACGACTGCTGTCGGCCACCAGCGTCGCGGCGTCTCCTTCACGTCTTGGCTTGATACGATAGGGAATTTTCCGGCCCGTGACTTTTTCGGCCGCCTCCAGCACTTCCATGATGGTGAAACCATTGCCATTGCCGAGATTGAAGTCATGCGCACCCGGATTTGCATCCATGTAATCCAGAGCTGCCAGATGAGCCGACGCAATATCGTTGACGTGGATATAGTCGCGTGTGCAGGTGCCATCGCGCGTGTCGTAATCGTCGCCGTAAATATCCAGCATGTCCCGCTCACCAAGGGCCGCCAGCAGGATATTGGGGACCAGATGGGTTTCGGGTTCATGCGCTTCGCCGATCTCGCCGGATGGGTCGGCACCGGCGGCGTTGAAATACCGAAAGCAGACAGAGCGGATACCGAAGGCGTGACCGTAATCCGCCAGCACCTGTTCCATCATCAGCTTGGTGCGCCCGTATGGGTTTAGCGGGTTCTGGGGATGGCTTTCGGAAATCAGTGCGGTTTGCGGGTTTCCGAAGGTCGCGGCGGTGGAGGAGAATACGATACGGTCCACATCGGCGTTGCGCATCGCGTCCAGCAGGTTCAGCGTGCCGACCACGTTATTGCGGTAGTAGATATCCGGTGCCACCACCGACTCGCCCACGGCGATCAGCGCGGCAAAGTGATAAACCGCGTCAAACCGGTGCTCAGCGAACAGCCGGCCCAGTGCGTCCGTGTCCAGAAGATCCCCTTCGATCAGCGGCACCGTCGAAGGTACGGACGCGGCATTGCCCTGCGACAGGTTATCGAAAACGACAACATCATAGCTTCGCTCAACCAGCTGCCGCACCATGTGAGAGCCGATGTACCCCGCGCCGCCGCAGACAAGTATTTTGGATTTCAACTTGATGATCCTCTTAATCTTGCCCGGCCGGCTGGTTAGGTAGAGCACGCCACGTCCGTCTTTCTGACGCAGCTACCCTCAGTTATCCGCAAGAAACTAATAGGCATGGGTCACGCCGAAACTCAAGCAAAGGCCGTTGTCGGGACGGATCAGTAACCTTGTGAAAACACCTCCGGTGGTCAGCAACTGAAGACAGGACCGCCGCCTTTCAGCGTCGGCCCGAGCCGCGACCGGAAACTTCTTTCCCAGAGATTTCCGTCAGCCCAGCCAAGTCCGATAGTCGCTGACCAGCAGGTGCTTGGGGTCCACATCTTCGTCGATCCTGGCGAAACGGCCAATCGGTTCGCGAAAAATATTGTCCGTCTCGTCGTCATTGACGGTCGAGACCTCGCCGACAAGCACATCGCCGCCTTCCCCCCAGAAGGCATGCCAGTCTCCGGGCATCAGCGTGACGCTTTCCCCCGGCGCAAGGGACAGCTTTTCGCCGGGGGCGTAATCGCGCCGGATACCATCGCAGAAGACAGCGCCACCCTTGTCCTGCGCGAACCCGCCCCGATCGTCAGAGCCGAACAGTTCGATGACAAGCGTCGCGCCGCCACGGTTGATGATATCCTCGGCCTTGATGACATGCGTGTGCATCGGGCTAAGCTGATCCTGTCGCGAAATCAGCAGTTTTTCAGCATAGCACATGCCGCCGCCGCGTTGCAGGTCGGCAAGCCGCCCATTGCGCAGCGTGAACAGGAACAGGCCCATCCTGTCGAAATCTCCGGCCCCATAATCCGTAATATCCCAACCGCAGCGGGCGTCGATGACATTGCGGGCCGCGTCCTTGCGGGCCTTGAATTCTTTGGGTGTCCAATAGGCGAAGGGCGGAAGGACAAACCCGTATTGCCGGATCATGTCATCCGCCGCCATCAGGATTTCGTTTATGCGTGAACGCTTCATGCTGCGACCCCATCAGTGTCAGGAACTTCAATCGACCACCTCCGCCGTCCGGATGAAAAGCGCAGCATCATTTCTGATACCGTGCCATCGTAAGCCCATCGAAGGAGATCTCGGGCGTCTTGCCCAGCACCACATCGGCCACGGCACGGCTGGAGCCACAAGCCATTGTCCAGCCCAGGGTGCCGTGCCCCGTGTTCAGGAAAAGGTTGTCATATTGCGTCGGACCCAGAACCGGCGTGCCGTCGGGCGTCATCGGGCGCAGGCCGGTCCAGCCTTCGGCCTTTGAAATGTCGCCGCCCTTTGGGAACAGATCGCCGATCACATGTTTCACGGTGTCCGTGGCGTGTGGGCCAAGACGGTCGGAGTAACCTGCGATCTCGGCCGTACCTGCCACCCTGATGCGGTCGCCCAGCCGGGTGATCGCAACCTTGTGGGTTTCGTCCATGATCGTGGATTGCGGCGCAAACGCATCATCGGTGACGGGCAGCGTGACCGAGTAGCCCTTGACCGGATAGACGGGCAGCTTGATGCCGATTGGGTTCAGCACGTTCACAGCATAGCTGCCCATGGCACAGACATAGGCATCCCCGGTGATGCGCCCCGCGATTTCCGTGTCCACGCCTGCGACCTTGCCATCCTCGATCGCGATGGATTTGATCGACTGACCGTATTGAAACTCGACCCCCATCTCGACGCATTTTTCCGTCAATGCGATGGTGAACATTCGGCAATCGCCGGTACGGTCGGCGGTCAGACGCAGGCCCCCCACGAACTTGTTGCGGACCTCTGCGAGCGCCGGTTCGACTTCGATACAGGCATCGCGGCCAAGCACCTCGTAGGGGGAATCGTATTCGGCCAGAATGTCCTGATCGGCCTTGGACGCCTTCATCTGCTTGGCGGTCCGAAACAACTGCAAGGTGCCTTGCGCGCGACCGTCATAGTCGATCCCGGTCTCGGCGATCAGATCAGGCATGACATCACGCGAGTAGCTGGACACGCGCACCATGCGACCCTTGTTGATGCGATAGCTTTCCTCATTGCAGTTCCGGACCATCTGCACGCACCATTTCCACATGGTCGGGCTGATAAGCGGCCAGATGAACAGCGGGCGGCGTTTCATGAACATCCATTTGACGGCTTTCATCGGAATGCCGGGGGCGGCCCATGGCGACGTCATGCCATAGCTCAGCTGGCCCGCATTGGCATAGCTGGTCTCCAGCCCCGGTCCGGACTGACGGTCGATGACCACCACTTCCGCACCCTGTTTGGCAAGGTAATACGCGGTGGTGACGCCGATGACGCCCGCGCCCAAAATGACGACTCTCATGGGAAGTGCCTTCCAATTGCGTTTGAGGCACGATGCGACGGAACGGTGCGGGGTGCAAGGCAAGTGCGAAATCCGCGCACGGCAAACACCGACACATTCAGAAAATCATGGTCCCTGGGAACGGACCCAGAAAGGAGAACCCTTGCCAGAGCGGCAGGATAACTCGGGATCCGAGCATGGGATTTCTTGACGGGCTAGCTGAGCCAGCAATCGCTTGTCTCGCATTTTGGGGGAATGGAGGCAGTATTCCCTGACTGCTATCATCCTGCTCCATATTGATCGCACTGTATGGACAAAGAAACGACTCGACGTCAGCGAAACGCTGTAATTGGCAGGGTCGCGCACGTTACGTCCGGCGCGCCTCTTGCTGGATTGCGGAAAGGCATCCTTGGTTCAATGCGGCTGACAGGACCTGTTCGATATGCGTCCGCCAATCCGGATCCGCGCCAAGACGCTGAGGGATGAGGTTTGGCAGGATATGCACCGCATCGGATATGGCCCTTGCGCTGCGCGGCACATCGCCAAGGGCAGCGGTGATTTCAACCTCGCGCGGATCGCGCAAATCATGCGCGGTGCCATCGTCCAGGCGCCCAAGACAGAACCGCATCCACATCGCCGTAGCAAATGCAAAAGGACGCAGGTCGCTTCCGGTATCCAGAGCGACAAGCGCGGGCTGAAAGATGCGCTGTGGCAATTTCTGCGAGCCATCCATCGCGATCTGATAGGTTTCATGCGCAATCGCCGGGTTGCGAAACCGCTGCGCCAAGGCTGCGGCATAGTCCGCGACATCAATGCCCGGCAAAGGTTGCAACAAATCACCGGCGGCCTTCAGGTGCCTTTTTACAAGCTGGGCAAGCGCCGGGTCCGCCATCACGTCCCGCACATAGCGCCGCCCGGCCAGAAAACCCGTATAGGCAAGCATCGAGTGGCTGCCGTTCAGCATTGTCAGTTTCATTTTCTCATAAGGTGCCACGTCCGATACGAAAAGCGCGCCGCCCTCTTCCCATTGCGGTCTGCCGGTGGGGAAATGATCTTCGATCACCCATTGGATAAACGGTTCGGTTTCGACCGTCGCCTGATCCTCGCAGCCGGTTTGGCGCTGGGCTTCGGCGCGGGTTTCGTCAGTCGAGGCGGGGGTGATCCGATCCACCATCGAGGACGGGAACGCGATATTCTGTGCGATCCAATCGCTCAGCTCCGCATCCCCGGACAGCTTTGCAAAGCCGATCACACCATCGCGCAGCAACGCGCCGTTTTCAGGAAGGTTATCACAAGACAGCACTGTGAATGGCACATGCCCCGCCTGTCGGCGCTGCTTGATAGCGGCGGTCAACAATCCCAGAACACCGGCGGGGGCATCCGGTTGCGCCAGATCCGCCTTGACCGCCGGGTGGGCAGCGTCTGGTCCCCGCACTTGACGGTCGATGCCATAGCCTTTCTCGGTCACGGTAAGTGTCACGACACGAATAGACGGATCGCAAAGCGCATCCAGCGTGGCGGCGGGATTGGCCGCGATGACTTTCTGCACCGCGCCCACGATACGGGCTTTGGTTCCGTTTTCGTCCCGTTCGATCAGGGTATACAGGCCATTTTGAGGGTTCAGTTCCTTCGCAATCGCCGTCGATCGCAGACTGACGCCAATAATCCGCCAATCACCGCCCTGCCGGGCCAAAGCGTCATCGGTCATCACCGCTTGGTGGGCGCGGTGAAATGCGCCAACCCCAAGATGCACGATGCCCGCGCCATGCTCGCCTGGCGAGTAGCCGGGGCCTTCGGCGGGTCCATTGAGCAGGGTGATGTCAGTCAGGCGCGGTGCATTCATTGTGCCAACCCCAGTTCCGGGTGCTTTGGCGCCAGCATACCGGTAAAATCATTTTCAGGGCGTGCGCCAAGTGAGCCAAAACAAGGCGTCATCCCGCTTATAGGGAAGATCGCCCGCACCGACAATGTCCTGACTATCGGCTTTGATCGACATGGTTCGCAGCAGACTATACAGTGAAGCCAGTAGACGTCGGCATGTCAAACGGAAGGCCGATGCCCGCGACGATTCAACCCCAGCCGTCCAATGATGCGGCAATTCCGCAAATTGCAGGCCAACGCCTCGGTCGGGTCATTTTCTGGCCGGGTGTGACTCAGTTGCTGATCACGCCCTTCTTCAGAAGGATGTTGCCATATAGCCGTGTCTCACCGGTCTGCACGATCGCAAAGGCGGATTTGGCGCGGTCATAAAACCGAAAGCGTTCCAGCCTGTGCACAGTCGCGGGAATATCGGCGGTCTCGGTGATGATCGTCTGAAACGCGGCGACGACAGGTGGCACGGCGTCGGGATCATCGACGACTTGCATGACATGCGCGGGGTTTTGGACGAAACTGTCCAGCGGCAACAGGGTCAGGACCGCTTTTAGAACGTCGGTGGCGGTCACCCCGTCAAGGCGATGGCAGCGAGTGCCCAAGGCCGTCGCCGGAAAGTTCGCATCCGCGATGACGATCTCATCGCCGTGGCCCATGGCGCGAAGGCTGTGAAGAAGGTCAGGCGACAGGATGGGCGGAATGTTGCGAAGCATCTATGCGTCCTCCGGCAAAGGGGCTTCCGGGTGGATCAGCCCCTGCGATTTCAGATCGGCCCACAGGGCGGAGGGTATGGGCGTTTCGAATATCTCGATGTTCTGGCGCACCTCGTCGGGCGTAGACGCACCGGGTATCACGGTCTTTACGGCTTCATGGGCCAACGGAAATTGAAGAGCGGCGGCAATCAGCGGTGTCTCATGGGCGGTGCAGACCTCGCTTAGTCTGCGGACTCGGTGCAGTACGTCCTCGGGTGCGGGCGCGTAGTCATACCGTGCGCCTTCTACCGCGCCGGTCGCAAGGATCCCAGAATTGTAGGGCCCGCCCAGAATGATCCCCACATCCCGCTTGGTGCAAAGTGGCAGAAAACTGTCAAGCGGGTCCTGCTCCAGCAGCGTATAGCGTCCGGCCAGCAGAAAGCCGTCAAAATCCGCCTCGCCCAGCAGGTGTTCGCAAATCTGCCATGTGTTCACACCCGCCCCGATGGCCGCGATTTGGTCCGCATCGCGCAACTCGGCGAGGGCACGGTAACCGCCTTGATTGAAAAGTTCGCGTAGTTTGTCCTCGCTGCCTTCAGCGCCATGCGTGCCCGCGTCTATGTCGTGCAGGAACAGGATATCAATCCGGTCGGTGCCAAGCCGCGCGACACTGTCTTCATAGCTGCGCATGACGCCGTCATAGGTGTAATCGAAGACCATCCGCTTTTGCGGCACATCGACAAATGCCTCGGGGGTGACATCTTCGGGTGCGCAATCATGCAGAACCCGGCCGACCTTGGTCGACAGCGTCAGCGCGCTGACATCGAAGCGGGACAAGGCTTCTGCAAACCGCATTTCCGACCGGCCCAACCCGTATTGCGGTGCCGTGTCAAAATATCGGATGCCTGCGTCCCAGGCCGCATCAAGCGTGGCTTGGGCCGTCTCATCCGCGATCCTGCGATAGAGGTTTCCCAAGGGGGCCCCCCCGAACCCAAGCTGTGTCAGATTGAGCGGGGTTTTCGTGCGGTGGTTGAGGACGTTGGTTCGGGACAATTTCATCAGAGATCTTTTCAGTTGGGGCGAAAAAATTCAGGGTGCAGACGCTCAAGCGGTTCAAGCCGGCTTATCAGTTGTCTCAGATGACCCGTCATGGCGGATCGTACGGCGTTCACATCCTGCGCTTTGATCGCTTTGAGGATCGCCATATGTTCGGCCACGGTCTCTGCGGGACGGCCCTTTTCCGGCAACAGCAACATCCGGGCGCGTTGCAGTTGAAGCGACATCTGCCCTGCGGCAAGGGCAACCTTGGGAAATCCGGTAAAGCCGAGGATCAGTTCATGGAATGTCAGATCCGCCTCGAAGAAGCCCTGAAAATCCTCATCTTCGACCAGCAAGGTTTGCAATCGCAGGTTTCTTGAAAGTTGTTTGAGCTGTTCAGCAGTGCGTATTTCGGCAACCCGCGCAACGGCGGCCACTTCGACGGCCTCCCGCAGAAAGCTGTCCTCGCGCAACCCGGCCATCGAAAATTGCGATACGCGGGTTGCCGATTGTGGAATGATGTCCACCAGACCGTCCGAAGACAGCCGCCCCAACGCTTCTGACACCGGAGATCGGGACACGCCAAGCTGTTCGCACAGGGCACCTTTGCGCAAGACCGCGCCGGGCTTTAGCGTCATGTCCAGAATGCGGTTGCGCAGCGCGACATAGACACGCTGACCCAGCGGACCTTCCAATTCGGTGATATCTAGCGTGACCATGGGTGCGGGTATTTCCATATTCCTGAACTGACATGTTAGTTGATAGATGGTGCAAGTCAAGCTACGCCATAGGGTAACGACGCGGCCAGCAATCAGCCAGAGGAACGCATCACATGAGCCAGCGGTCACGCTTGCTAACCCTACATCCGCAGGACAATGTGGCGATTGCATTGGACGATCTGTCCGCCGGTCAGACAGACGGCACCGCGGGGCCTGCGCTTTTGCAATCGGTCAAGCAGGGGCACAAGGTTGCGGTTGCGGCGATTGCGGCGGGCCAAAACGTCCTTCGTTACGGTCAGACCATTGGTCAGGCGACAGCCGATATTGCACCCGGCGAGCATGTTCATGTGCAAAACCTTGGGATGGGCGAACATTCCCGCGACTATGCACATGGCACCGAGGCTATAACGCTTGAAACAGCATCCGACGCCAGAACGTTCGAGGGTTATCAGCGCGCCGACGGGCGCGTGGGCACGCGAAACTACCTTGGCATTCTGACATCGGTGAATTGTTCCGGCTCCGTCGCCAAATTCATCGCGGAAGCCGCCGAAAAATCCGGCCTGCTTGATGCCTATCCGAATATCGACGGCATCGTTCCCATAACGCATGGCACCGGTTGCGGCATGTCTGGTGAAAACGAAGGCTATGACACGCTGTTCCGTACCCTTTCGGGCTATGCGCAGCATCCCAATTTCGGCGGCATTCTGCTGATCGGACTTGGATGCGAGGTGATGCAGGTTTCGGCCCTTGTGGGGGGACGGCCGATCCGCGCGGACGGCGCGCTGCGCTATATGACCATTCAGCACGAAGGCGGCACCCGCAAGACGATCGAAAAGGGTCTTGCAGAGCTGCACGGCATCGCAGAACTGGCCAACACGGCCACCCGGAAACCGGCATCGGTATCCGAACTGATGGTCGGGATGCAATGCGGCGGCTCAGATGGTTATTCCGGCATCACCGCAAATCCCGCGCTGGGCGTTGCCTCGGACTTGCTGGTGCGCCATGGCGGTACAACGATCCTGTCGGAAACCTCTGAAATCTACGGTGCCGAACACTTGCTGACCCGTCGCGCGGTGTCGGTCGAAGTGGGCGAAAAGCTGATCGACCGCGTGCGGTGGTGGGAAGATTACACCGCCCGAAATCTCGGCGAGATGGACAACAACCCCAGTCCCGGTAACAAGCGCGGCGGCCTGACCACGATCCTGGAAAAATCACTTGGGGCCGTGGCGAAAAGCGGCAGCGCGCCTCTGACGGATGTGTATCTGTTTGGCGAGAAGATCGAGAAAAAAGGCTTTGTCTTCATGGATAGCCCCGGATTTGATCCCTGCTCCGTCACTGGTCAGATTGCCTCTGGTGCAAACCTGATTGTTTTTACGACCGGGCGGGGATCCGTCTCAGGATATATGCCGACGCCGTGCATCAAGATCGCCACGAATTCGGAAATGTATCGCCGCATGAAAGATGACATGGACGTAAACTGCGGCGATATTATCAGTGAAGGCGTCAGCCTGAAGGACAAGGGCCGCAACATTTTTGAGATGTTTATCCGCATCGCTTCGGGCGAGCAGACAAAAAGTGAAGAGCTGGGATTTGGCGGGGTCGAGTTTGTCCCTTGGCAGATCGGGGCGGTCATGTGACCATGAGATCGAAATGATGCTCAACGACGCCATTTTCCTGACAGCCAAGACGGACCGGGGCACGGATGTTGCGCTGCACGCTGGTTTTATGCAGGGCCACGCAAAAACAGACCTTTTTGCATCTCGGATGAAGGGGCGTTTGGCTTCGGGCAACTCTCGGACCTCAACCGGCATGTATGCGTCGCGCGGCAAAAATTGCTGTGGCACCCGGCACCCGTTTCCGGACCAAGACGAGGCAACGATCTAGCGCGAACGACTGGCTTGGGAGGGCTGCAAGACGTGAGTTATCTGGTCGAAATGAAGGGCATCGAGAAGCGCTTTCCCGGCGTTCACGCGCTCAAGTCCGTGCAATTCTCTTTGAAGCCGGGAGAAGTTCACGCCCTGATGGGCGAGAACGGGGCTGGCAAATCGACCTTGATGAAAATCATGTCGGGCATTTACGCCCGCGACGGCGGCGAGATGTTCGTCGATGGCAACCCTGTCACCCCCGACAGCCCGCGCGCGGCCCAGGACCTTGGAATAGGCATCATTCATCAAGAGCTGAGCTTGATGAATGACCTCACTGCCGCACAGAACGTCCTGATCGGGCGAGAGCCGCGCCGCAGTTTCGGCAGGCTTGACGAAGCGGCGCTGAACCGAAAAACGGCAGAAATCTTCGCCTCGCTTCAACTGGCTATGGATCCGCGCACGCAGGTCAGCACCCAGACCATCGCGCGTCAACAACTGATAGAGATTGCCAAGGCGCTGTCCTATAATCCGCGCGTGCTGATCATGGATGAACCGACAGCCGCGCTGAATGACGCTGAAATCGCTGAATTGTTCAAAGTGATCGAAAGGCTCAAGGCCGATGGGGTGGGCATCGTTTATATCAGCCACCGCATGGACGAGATCAAACGGATCGCCGACCGCGTGACCATCCTGCGCGATGGTGCCTATATCGACACGGTGGATGCAGCCGACACACCGCTTTCGAAAATCATTCAACTTATGGTTGGCCGGGAAGTGACGCAGAATGCGCCGGTTTTTCCTGACACGTCACAAAGCCCTGTCGCGCTTGAGGTGCGCAACCTGTCGCGCGGCAAAGATGTGCGCGATGTCAGCTTTGATGTCCGCAAAGGCGAAATTCTGGGCTTCGCAGGCCTGATGGGCGCGGGGCGCACCGAAGTGGCGCGGATCATCTTTGGGGCCGATCCGCGCGATGCGGGCGAGATCCTGGTGGACGGCCAACCGGTGAATATTCGCACGCCTCACGCGGCCGTCGAGGCGGGCATCGGGTATCTGTCCGAGGATCGCAAACACTTCGGTCTTGCCGTCGACATGACCGTCCGCGCCAATATCGCAATGGCCAATATGGACCAATTCACCAACCGCGCAGGCGTTTTGGATGAAGCTGCGATGAAACGCATTGCGGTGAAGTATATCGAGCGCCTTGGTATCCGCACACCCTCGGACATGCAGGACGTGCGGCTTCTGTCTGGTGGCAACCAGCAGAAAGTCGTGATCGCCAAATGGCTGCTGCGCGACTGCGACGTTCTGATTTTTGACGAACCGACGCGCGGCATTGATGTGGGCGCAAAATCGGAAATCTACGCGTTGCTGGAGGATCTTGCGGCACAGGGCCGCGCGATCATCGTGATCTCGTCGGAATTGCCCGAGGTCATGCGCCTTTCTCACCGCATTGCCGTGATGTGCGAAGGGCGGTTGACCGGCATTCTGCCGGGCGGCGCAAATACCACACAGGAAGATATCATGGAACTGGCCACGCAGCGCGAGAGCGCGTTGGTCGGCGCGGAGGAGACACGATGACCAGCACCACGACCACAGTCAACACGCCCAGATCGACCTTGTCGCGCATCATCGCGGCAGGCACCCACCAACGTGTGCTCGCCTTTGCCAGTCTGATCGTGTTGTTGATCGGGTTCTCCATCGCGTCGCCCAACTTTATGCAGGCGTCGAACATGATCGCGATTCTGCAAGCAACCTCCGTCAATGGCGTGCTGGCTGTCGCAGTCACTTTGGTCATCATCACCGGCGGCATCGACCTGTCGGTTGGCACGATGATGACGTTCTGCGCCGTCATAACCGGCGTGGTTCTGACCTATGCGGGAATGCCGCTCTTGCTGGGTGTCGTTGCGGCCATCGCAACGGGTGCGCTTGCCGGTTCACTGTCCGGGACGTTCGTGGCGAAGATGAAAATTCCGCCGTTTATTGCGACGCTCGGCATGATGCTGATCCTCAAGGGGCTGAGCCTTGTGATTTCAGGCACCCGCCCGATCTATTTCAACGACACGCCGGGGTTCAGCGAGATCTCTCGCGGGTCGCTGATTGGCAACCTGATCCCTGCGCTACCAATCCCGAATGGCGTGCTGATCCTGTTCATCGTTGCTGCGTTGACCGCCTATATCCTGAATCGCACCGTTCTGGGTCGCTACTGCTTTGCGCTTGGGTCCAACGAGGAATCGGTCCGCCTGTCGGGCGTGAATACTGATCGCTGGAAGATCGCCATTTACGCGTTGGCGGGCGCCATTGTCGGCATCGCGGGCTTGCTGATCGCGTCGCGTCTGAACTCTGCACAACCTGCTCTGGGTCTGGGATACGAGCTGGAAGCGATTGCGGCGGTCGTGATCGGCGGCACATCGCTGTCCGGCGGGCGCGGCTCGATCCTTGGTTCGTTGATCGGCGCGTTGATCATGGCGGTGTTGACCAATGGCCTGCGGGTTTTGTCCGTCGCGCAGGAATGGCAAACCGTCGTTACCGGAGCGATCATCATTCTGGCGGTTTATGCCGATATGATGCGCCGCAAGAAGTCCAACTGACATCAGCATCACCAAGAAAGCCGGCCACCAACCCAAAAAACAGGCCGGAACAACCGACAACCGAGGAGGAAACCACATGTTGTCACGTCGCACACTCGTCGGCGCACTAAGCGCCACACTCGCCCTGGGGGCCGCCCCAACGGCCTTCGCGCAGGACGGGGAAACCTACATTCCGCTGATCTCAAAAGGGTTCCAGCACCAGTTCTGGCAGGCCGTGAAACAGGGTGCCGATCAGGCCGCCGAGGAATTCGGCGTCCGGATCACATTCGAAGGCCCCGATAACGAAACGATGGTGGACCGTCAGATCGACATGCTGGCCGCCGCCCTGGCCAACAACCCCGCCGCCATCGGGTTTGCCGCGCTTGACAGTCAGGCGGCCATTCCACTGCTGAAACAGGCCGCCGATGCAGGCATTCCGGTCATCGCATTCGACAGTGGCGTTGACAGCGACATCCCGGCCTCGACAGCAACCACCGACAACGTCGCGGCGGCATCGCTTGCCGCTGACAAGATGGCGGAACTGATTGGCGGGGCGGGCAAGGTCGCCGTGGTTGCGCATGACCAGACCAGCCGCACCGGCATTGATCGTCGCGACGGGTTTCTGAACCAGATTGCCGCGGCCTATCCGGATATCGAAGTTGTCAGCGTGCAATACGGCGCGGGCGATCAGCTTCAATCGACAGAAGTCGCCAAGGCGATCCTGACGGCCAACCCCGATCTGAACGGCATGTTCGGCACCAACGAAGGCTCTGCCATCGGTGTTGTGAACGCCGTGCGCGAGATGGGCAGCGAAGGCATCACGATCATCGGCTACGATTCCGGCAAAGCCCAGACCGACGCGATCCGCGACGGGCTGATGGCTGGCGCGATCACGCAGAACCCGGTCGGTATCGGATATGAAACCGTGAAAGCCGCGATTGCTGCCATAAATGGCGAGGAACTTCCCGCGATCATCGACACAGGCTTTTACTATTACGACCAGTCGAACATTGACGACGATGAGATCCAGGCCGTCCTGTACGATTGAGTTATCCGCACTGCGGTCCAGGCTTATCTTGGGCCGCAGAACCACCTTCCGGTGTAATGTCGCGGCGCATGGAGCTGCCGTAAATCCGCAAAGGAGCGGATCGCCGGGATGAAGCGACCACCGTAATCGGGTGCGTACTGTTTGCGTTCCGACATCTGCTGGCCACCGACTTGTCAAAGACCCGCAAACGGCCTCTACAGCACGATATTCGCAAAGCTCTCCACTTCTACGACGGGACGCGGGCTTGCTCCGACAGCTTCGCTTTCGCTGACACGCCGCGCCAGAGGATCAGCGTCCCGCAACGGGCCAAAGTCCAGACGGCTCATGAATTCGAGATCCTTGATACGCACTTGAAAGGTCTTGTAGGCACCGAATTCGAAACCGCCGACGGCCTCCACCCGGCCCTGATCGCTAAGCAATTGCTGGATGACTTCGACCTGACTGAGAACATAGGCGGTTGCGTGAAGTCGCAGGATTCCATCGCTGCCATCATCCTCGGCCAGCATCGTCACCAGTTTGAAGAATTTCAACGGCACCACCGCCCCGGTGTCTTTCAGCATGGGTTCGTCGCCGGACAGGATCGGACCGGTAAAAACGCAGGCCCGAAAACCATGGGTGCGGACACTGGACATGATGTAGTTTTCCAGCCCCAACCACTGCGCATTGCTGCGATTGAACGCCCGGTGTTGTGGGGCGGCGACGGGGTAGTGGAAACTGTCATCGTTTGAACGTTTCGCCTGCGCGTCATCCGCACCCCAATTGGTGGCGGCGCGTCGGATCAGATGCCCCCGGTCGATATCGACATGATCGTAATCGTCCTTGCCAAGCTGAACCCCGGCCGGGATGCGCAGGTCGGCATACCATTTGTCGCGGCCGCGCTTTTGCGGGCGGGTTTGTTCGCCGTCGATGTTCAGTGCCGCAAGGATCGGCGTCTTGAACGTACCGGAATACAGCACCCCGAAATTCTGATAGCGCAGCTCGTGCGGTCGGCAGGGCGTGGCGTCCGAAGGGGCTGCAAGGCCAAAGCCCTGCGGCACTGTGGGCAGCGGCACTGCGGCGACCTGTAGAAAATCCGGGTCATAGCCCTCGCGGCCTTCGAAATGCACCGCATCATGGCTGCCGTCGCGGCGTTCTGTCTGGGCAATGTCAAAGCCGGGAACCGAGTTCGGTGTCGCGCCGTCCAGCAACGCATTGATCGTACTGATCCGCACCGCCGAATTGCCAACGCCGAATGTGCCTGCATAATGCAGCCCAACCGCCTTGCCGCTGTCCAGAGAGATCACCGGAGAGCCGGAATTGCCCCCCAGCGTCGTGCAGTCATGGCGCAGGATCGTCATGCCGCCATCCTCGATCAGAAAACCCGGCGAGAACCGTTTCACATCGTAGAGATTGCGGAAATAATTCGCCATTTGCGTGGGATCGTTGCGCAGGGAATCCTTCGCCGGATAGCCGATGACAGCCACGGTTTCGCCGTGTTGCGCGTCTGTATCCGCGCGGTCGATGGGCGCAGGGCTGAACGCGGCACCATCGGCGGGAATGGCGATCTGGGCAATCGCTACGTCAGCGGCAGCATCCTCGGCGATATAGGTGAACTTTTCGATGTCAAACAGCCGCGTGGGGTCCGGGTCGGCATCCACCTCTTCAAGGAAATCAATCCGCGCGCCGTATCTGGCAGCGCCGGGGGCGAACAGGAACACGCCATCGCCCAGAAAGCTGCGGCGGGCGACCAGCTTGGCGACATGCCGGTTGGTCACGATCAGCAGGTGCGTATCGGTCTTGTCGATCACCCAACCCGTGCCGCCCCAGCTATAGTCGTGATTGATGAACTCAATCCGCCCTACAGAGGCGACCGCAGCCTCGACCTTGCTGATCTTTAGGTCAATATCGGCCGCAAAATCGGTGCTGAGCGAGGTTTTCCCTTCGACCTTGCCGCCACGCACGATCAGCGGGGGGCGGCCGACAGCGCGGATTATCGCCTCCAGCAGCGGTGGCTTGCCGCCGACGCTTTCCAGCTTGTCAATCTGTGTATTCATCAGTTCCGACGCGCGGTCGGCGGTCAGCCCCAGCTCTTGCAGGATCGCCGGATTGGCATCAATCAGCGCGCGCGATGCGTCGATCATGCCGGCATTTCCCATCGACTCAAGGCGGTGCAGGCTCTGGCGAGTACTATCAGTCATGGCGGTAATCCTTCTGCTGAAATACGACCGGGGCGGCGCTGGCCTTATTGAAAATACGCAAGGCGCGCGTCTTTGTCCGGTAGGGTTGCGATGGCGGGGCGGAAGACGGCCGGAACATGACTGCCGATCAGATAGCGCATGCGTCCGGAAATATCTTTCAGGGCGGAAACCTTTGAAAACGGTGCGCTTAGGCGGCGTGTCAGCGTGTCTGTGCCTTTGCCGGGGTTACCGTCCAGCGGATCGGCCCAGAAGGACAGCATTCTGTCAGCGCGTGAGGTGCCTTGTTTGTCGGTCAGTGATGCGATGCGCAATTCCGTCACCGCGCCCCAGTCTCGGCCGGGTGCCCAGTCTTTTGGCGGTGCGCTGTCATACGCCCAATAGCCGGCCGTGGTCTGTTGCCAGCGGCTGAGCGCGCGGGCGAGGGTGGGCAGATCCGGAATCGGGTGGAAGAAACTGTACCCTTCAGCCCAATCGGCCGTCATGCCAAGCGAGCGGATGAGGGCCAGAATATCCAGCGGACGGTCGCCTGCCTGCGAGATGGCATGGTCCAGACCTTCCAGCGCTGGCCCGAATAAATCAGCGGCTTCGCGGATCCCGCCGGCCAGCGTCCGCAGATCATCCAGCAGGCGCCCCTTGCCTGCACCCTGCATCTCGGAGGCAAGCGCGAACAGCCGGTCATAATACGGGTTGATCGGCGCAATCGCCAAGGCATAACGACCATCAGCGGCATTTCTGTCCGATAGGTCAACCGGGGCCATTTTCAGACCACAGTCGCCGCGGATGCTGTCGGCGAGGCGCAGACGTTCCTGCGACAGCTCAATCCTGCCGTTACGCAGATAGGGGGCGAGTGTTCCAAGCGCCTCTTGCTGCCCCTCTACCGTTACACCTGCGGCGAGCAATGCGAAGTCCAGCGCCGCACCCTGCAAGCCGATACGGTTAGAACTGCGCATGACGTTCACGGCGCAATCGCGAAAGGTCTCGTCGTGCAGCCATTCCACCAGTTTGCCGAACTTGAATTCGGCAAGGATCTCCAGCGCGATCCGCCCTTCAAGCTGTGGGTTGCCCTTGGCAAGGTCTGGCAAGGCCGCTTCCGGCAGCAACTCGAACAGCTCGCGCGCCTTGGACCAGTGCCCGGTCAGCCATTGATGGCAGAGAATCAACACGCCGACTTCGCTGGTCGGGGCATATTCGCCGGGCAGGCCTTCGCGCAGAATATGCGTGGCCTCGCGCCGTTCACCCTGTTCCAAGATGGCGCGCAGATCCATCACAGCACGCGGGTCGGGGCGTCCAGCAAAGCCGCGCCCCTTTACGACACGCGCCCGGCCAGTCGCTGAACGCGGATCAATCCGCACCAGTTTGGGCTGGGATCCCGCATCAGGAGCAGCCAGACCGGCGGCGTCATAGCCGCGCGTGTCCAGATCATCAGCCACGAGAACCTGTGTGGCAGACCGCTGCCCGCGGGCGTGGCGGATGTGGTCCTGTGCCTCAATGGGCAGTTCGTTCAGCAGCCGGTCCGGAAAGCGATCCGCGAGCCCCGGCTCAATCTCTGGCGGTGCCTCGCCGATACGCATCAACTGGGCCGCATGGTACAGATGTTGAACCGGGTCGCGCCCGGCAAAATAATCCCGTGCCGCGCGGTTCACGGCGGCGGTGTCTTCGGGGTTGTCGCGGTAGATATGTTCCAGAACCTCCTGTCGCAGATCTGCTTTTGGCACCAACCGACGACGTCCGGTGTCCGTCACCAACCAGGGCTGCAAGGCGAGCTCTGCAATCAGATCTGACGCAGCGCTGCGAAGATCGCCCAGACCCAGTGCCGGGGCCAGAATATTGACCAGCGTCTCGACCGTGAGTTCATGCAACACCAACCCTTCATTGGCAATCCGGCGCAGGTGTTCGGGAAGGCGCGCGCGGATCACCCTGTGAACAAATCCGCGATCCAGACCCTTCAGATGCGCCTGCCCCAGCACTTGCGCCGCATCGGCAGCACTTTGCGATTTCACGACAGAGATCAACAACCGCAAGCGAAGAGGGTTACCTTTCGCTTCGTTGATGATGTCGGGCCAGACCTCCTCGGGGATGCTTTGCTGGCGCAGCACCTCGCGGATCAAAACCGTCTCGACCTTTGTCAGCGCCAGATGCCCGCCGTTGCGGGGGTCGCTTTCGGTAAAGATCGGCGCGCGCCCGGCCGAGATCACGGCAATATCGATGCGGCCCGTATCGGCAAAGCGGTCCAGCTCTTCCATCAGCGTTTCTACATATGTCGCGCCTTGCGCCTGTAACACCTCCAGCGTGTCCAAAAGGATAATCAGGCGCCGCCCGGCCTGTTCCACGACGTCGATCATCGCATGCAACAGTTCACGCGGGATGAGGTCTGCGGTGTCATGGCCCGTGCGCGTGACCCGTTCGGAATGCGCCATTCTAAGGCTACGAAAATAGGCGGCCTTTTGTGGTAGTGCCTCCCCGATCTGGCGTGAAATTTCGTCATACACGGTTCCGCCCGCCCCGATCTGAAGCGAGGACCGGTCGAAATCCAGCCGCACGAGGATCAGATCGGGCTGCGCCCCGGCGATCTGGACGATGCGCTCCAGCAGGAAGGATTTGCCGATGCCGGGAATGCCCATGATATGCAGGCTGCGCAGAGGAGGCTTTGATTGCGGCGCGGCGATCCATGCTTCAATCGCGTTCAGTTCTTCCGTGCGGCCGATGAACTCATCGCCCAGAACGGCGTCTGTCTGGCGACTTCGGCGCACGGCGTTCAATCGACTGCGCAGGCCGACCAAATGTTCGTGGCCCGGAGCCTTGCTTCCAGCGTGTTCCAGCGTGATGACGATTTCGGACAGGGCATTTTCATCGCGTGAGGTGGTGATCATGTCTTTCAACAGGACAGGATCATAGAGTCCGCTGCCGTTCAAAGCGGCGGCGATGTCGGTCTCGGGCTGTGCGCCGGTGTTTTCATAGCCGTCCAGCGCCCGTTCCCGCGTCGATGCGCGCAGCAACCATTGCACCGGGCTGCTCGGCGATGTGGTCTCTACCGTGCAATGCGCATGCAGCAACGAGATCAGCCGGGCGCGCTGCACCTTGTCGCCGTAGTCTTCCGGGCTCAATACGTCTTTCAACAAGGCGCGTGGTTCAAACGGGCCGCGCAATGCGGCTGCGCGCAGGACCTGAACCTTCAATGTGTCAAGTGCTTGGGTCATGCCGCAATCCCCAGAAAGGCCTTGATCTGCTGGCGCAGCTGAGTGGTGACCGTCCCAAGATCGCTGCCGCTGAATTCCCCGGTCGCATCCGCCACGAGCCCTTGCAAAGATCTGTCTGTCATCTCGTTCAGACGCGGCGGAAGCAGGTCGGATTCTGGCGAGAGCGAGCTTATCATCGCGTTGATCGTAGCCTCAACATCGCTGCGCGTGAATGGCCCAAGCTCTTCCAGCAGCAATCCCGCGCGGCGGGCTGTTTCTGCCTCCATCACATTGCCAAATCGCAAGGGTGCAAGGCGGTAAGTTTCATACCCGGCCAGGATCAGGCGCAGATTGGTCTGGGTCGGAAGGTGGCGCGCGATATGTTCGAATTGCACCTGGGCCTCGGGCGACAACCCGTTGGGCGGATTGTCGAAGAAAAACCACCAGGTTTGACCGTCCTTCATCGCCTGCTCCTGAAAAGCCCGGATCAACGTGCTGGCGCGGCTGTCCTGCTCGGCCACGCCGGTCGCCTCGCCTGATGACATGCCGCCGGACGCCGTGCTTGCGTGCTCCGCACCCAGCGCCAGCACTGCGAGATCGGACAGCAGATCAGTGGTCCGCAGTGTCGGGCTTATCCGTATGCAGCGATGTGGTGGATGAGCGTCGGGGCTGCCGTGTTGGATCAGATATGCCTGAAGCATGTCAAAGCTGAACCCAAGCCCGCTGATAGAACTGGTATCTTCGCGCCGGATCCAGACACCGCGCAGGCGTGACTCTGGCTTGTCGACCATCGCCGCCAGTGCCGTTATGAATTGTCTCCGACCGATGATAAGCGGCCCTTCGATATTGCGGTCCAGCGACCACAGGGTGCGCAGCTTGCTGTTCTGTGCGATCAACTCCCGGAATCTCGGCTCTTGGCAGAACCGTTCAAAAGGCACGAGACGGCGGACATTTTTCCAACGCCCCTGATGAATGCCCAGAAAGTTGAAATTGCGGTCAAATCCGGGTCCGCCGGATGACCCCCCCTCGGTATCAATATCATGCGGCAGGCGGCTGACCCCCGGCCCGTCCCGGCGTATGCTGCCAGATATAAAGCCGGACTCGCGCCCGTCTGGGTAATGAACCAGGGTAAACAGCTCTGGTCCGACGAAATCCGGCGGTGTGCAATCGGTGTCGATACGCCCATAGACCTGACCCAGCGGCATGAACACCCGCAGAAGGGCGACGTCCACATGGGTGTCCGCAACGCCGTTCGGAGGCAGATCTCCATCTATCTCGCCCTCGAAATAGGGCCATTTCTGCACGCAGCTTGCCGGATAATGGATGCCGTCGGATGCGATGATGCCCAGTCGCGGCGGTGGCGTATTGTCGGGGCGCTGGGCGTAGAAACGGTCCAGCACATGCGAGGCCGTCAAGACAAGGTTCGGTGCCACGAATGCGCCTGACCCTTCGGGCGTGTTATCGAGTGCGATGCGGCAGCGAAACGCCTCTGCCCGTGGGGCGAAAGCGCCCAAAGCGTCAAAATCGAAATCCTTGTTCGGTGGTTCGCCAATCTCGATCCGGGTGAAGCGCGCGATATTCTCCGCAAAGATCCGGTTGCGTTTGCGCGGCATCGGGTCGGCACCACGGGCGCGCAGATAGCTGATGAAATGCGGCACTTTGCCAAACTGATGCAGGGTCGCCAGCAGCACATCGGCAAGGTCCTCGTCGTCCTCTTCCTCGACCCCGAGGGCAATCGCATCAAGGCTTAACGGAGCATCCGGGCTGGGAAAGAGGGCGGTCAGGGCGCGACGAATGGTTGCCTCGTGCAGCGCCAGCGCCTTGCGCATTTTCCCCACCGTCAGCATCGTCGGTCAACCGGTTCCGATAAGCGCGGCCAGCGCCGGTTTGTCCGTCACCGCCTGTTGCAAGCCCACGGTCGCCATATCCTGCGGCAACAGGGCTTCGGTGCCGCCGTCACTTTCGGCAATCCGGGCGCGGGCACCGCGACGATAGCTGAGCCACAGTATTTCTGGCGCATATTCGGCAAGCTCGGGCGTCACTTCGGTCGCCGCTTCGCTGCTTTGTCCGGCCAGATGTTCGACGAGCACATTCAGCGTGGTCGTGGCATCGCTGTCTGGCGGGGCAGGGCTTTCGGTGCCTGTCGGCAGGGGTGCATCCAACAGCCGTTTCGCGTCGATGATCCCCGCGCCCAGATCGCGCGCTCCATTCCATTCGGGCGGCTTGGTCATACCGTGGGTCGCACAATGCACCCACATCGCCTGAACCGTGGTGCCAGCCGCGTTCGCCTTGTCCAGCAAAGCCAGCCTGCCACCATGCCGCGCCACCCAAAGCGCGGCGAGGCCAGCGGTCATGGAGGAAGCAAGCGTGGTTCCCTGACTGGAGCGGATACCCGCATCAGGGTCCGATGCCTTGTTTTTTGCCGCGCCCCAGACATGTTCCCCATATGCGGCGAAGGTGACCTCTCGGCCACGGCCGGATTTCCTCCATGGCCGATTGTCAGGTTGCAGGGCCGCCACGGCGGTGCAGATCCCCATCGGTGCGTAGGCCGCGGGAAACACTACTGCCGGATAGCAATTTCCTGCTGCACAAACGACGACCGTCCCGGCGGCCACTGCATTGCGCATGGCCTGCTCTGTCGAGGCGACGCGGGTCGGCCCGCCAAGCGCCATTATGATCACATCTGCGCGTTCATTCACCGCATGGGTGACCGCGGCGGCAATGCGGCGTTGGGTAAAGTCGATCACCGAACGCACCGTCCGGATCGGCAACACCTTGGCGGCTGGCGCGGTTCCCGTGACACCACCCGGCGAGGTCGTGTTGCCCTGCATGTCGGCATCACCGCGCGAGGCAATAACCGAGGCGACCAGCGTTCCGTGTCCGGGGTTCTTCAGAAAACCACCAGAAAACCGGTCGCGGGCATCGCCATCTGATTCGACGAAATTCCACTGGCCCTGCGTTTCGATCACGTCATACAACTCGTTATGGCCGGTATATCCGGTGTCGATTGCCGCCACTTTGACGCCGCTTCCGCGGGTGTGTGCCCAAGCCAACGGTGTACGGATCCTGGCGTGATGCCAGCCGAAAGGGCGCGAATTATCCCGCGGGGTTTCGCAAAAACCGAACAACCCCTCGGTTCCGACATGCACCGCACCATACAGGCTATCCGGCAAAACGGGATTGGCTTCGGCTGCCTGCATCTCGGATCGCAGGGCGCGGGCAAAGGCGAAAACCTCGCGCTCCTGTCCATGCGGATCAATCTCTGGGAAGGTGATAAAGAAAAAACGGTCGCCGTTTGCATCAAACGCGGCTTCCGCCCGTGCGTTTACCTCTGGCAAGGCGTTTGAAAGGCGGGTCTGAACCTCAGCTTGCGACAGGGGTGCGTCATACACCAGCTCAATATGCAAAGGGTCGCGGTCATCGCTGGCCGGTGTGGAAATCAGGGCGGCATATTCCGATTTAACCATTGTTGAATACTCCTTCGGCAAAAATGCTTTTAGCGGTTATTATAATGGGTTGTCGGCCTGAAGCGTCGTCCGGCAGCGCGAGTGCAAGGGCGTTGCGCGCTGGCGTCCGACGGCGCAAGCGCAGTCTTGGACATGAAAACTGTCATCGTAATTCCTAAAACAATTTGATCCGCACGAAGCCAGCGAAATAGCCGGTTAGCATCAATAGTAGCACAGTATTGGATCGCCGTGAATTGTTGTGACATTGGCCAACTCTGCCAACCGATGATGCGACATCGTATTGCCAACGAAGTGCGTGCGACTGAGCATCAGAAGTAGCTTTTTACCAGACCCCCGGCGATCAGTGACCAGCCATTGGCGATCACGAAGAAGGCAAGTTTGAACGGGAGTGAGACGATAGCAGGCGGCACCATCATCATCCCCATCGACATCAGCACGGCGGCCACGACCAGATCAATGATCAGGAAGGGCAAAAATACAAGAAAGCCGATCTGGAATGCGCGGGCGATCTCGGAAAGAAGAAAGCTGGGAACAAGGACGGAAAACGGTGCATTCGTGGGCGTGAAACGTGCGCCTTCGGTTTCGCGCAGTTCCGCCATGGCCGCAAATGTTTGATCATCCATCCTGTTTGACATGAACGCACGGAACGGTTCAGAGCCACGGCTGAGCGCCTCTGACAGCTCTATCTGTTCCGCCAACAAGGGTTCGATGGCCACGGTCCAGGCTTCGGTGAAGACCGGCTCCATCACGAAATAGGTCAGGAAGAGTGCCAGACTGACGATCAGCATGTTTGGTGGCGATTGCTGAAGCCCGACAGCTTGCCGCAGGATCGCCAGCACCGTCACGATGAACGGAAAGCAGGTCACCATGATCAGGATGCCAGGTGCCAGTCCCAGCACCGTGACGATCGCGATCAATTGCAGGCTTGTCGCGGTCAGCGATTCACCTCCGCCGAGGTCCAGTGACAATTGCTGCGCGCTTGCAGGCAGCGCAACGATGCACAACAGCGCAGTCAGGACTGGAAGGAGGCTGCGGACCATCAGGTGAGACTGGACTGAAGGTCGGCGATCTCGATGATGCGGACGGCAAGGCGGCCTGTTTCATCCCCTTCGACCATCTCCAAAGATCCGACGCCGATCAGCTTGTCGCCAACGTAAAGTTCCACCGGGTCGCTTACCAGCTTGTCCAGAACCAGAACGGACTGTTCCTCCAGTCCCAGTAAATCGCGCACCAAAGGTCGCGCCTTGCCGACGCTGATTGAGATTTCGATCGGAATGCGGGTCAGCATGCTTTGCTGATCGCCCGGTGTCGGGGTTTGCGTGGTAGTACTGTCAACCATTGACCACCTCCTTGCGGTTATCTTGCATAAAGCCTTGCAGGGCTTCCTGGATGTTGTTCAGAACGGCCGCCAAATCGACGCGGCGTTCGATCTGACCAAAGCGTATATCGGCCTGTCCTTCAGCCAGTTGGGAATCATCGGTAAGCGTCACGGGCATTTTGAAGTCGCCACTCAGCAAAGGCGCAATCGCTGCACGGTTTCCGGGGGCAACGACGATCTCTACTGATTGCGCCGATTGCGTCAGCGTCAGATCCTTCAGCATTTCCACCACATGCAGACCAAGCGCATCGCGTGCCAGTTTCGGCAGCAGGGACTCGACCATATCATTGAGCAGCGGCGCCATACTTTCGACGACCTGTGAATAGGCCTCGTGATAGGTGAAGGACAGATCCTGCAAGTTCTGGGCCAAGTCGCTTGAAATTCGGGATTGGTCTTCGGATTGCGTCTTGATCGCATCTTCCCAGCCGGCCTTGTAGCCCTGTTCGAAAGAGTCCAGCCGCATCGCTTCGCATTCGTCTTCGTTCATCTGGATCAACGTCCCGGCGCTTTCTGCCCCGATTCCAAAATCCTCCAGCAAGTCGGCAAGTGCCTTCATGTGGCAGGTTCCTTTTCATCAAGCCATGTCCGAAGGACTTCGACGGTTTCTTCGCGCCGTTCCGCGATCAGCCCGCGCAGACGGTCAACCGGATCATCGCCGTTGCTGCGATCCTCAATGCTCTCGGCGGGATTTCTTTTGACCAGTTGCATGCTGCCGAAGTCGCCGTTCCCATCTTCGATCTCCCCGGTCAATGCAGTCATTGATGCATCCTGGGCAGTGGCCGCGTCAGGCGCGGGCAGAGCGTTCGGAACTGGCCGCGACAGGACCGGGCGCACGACGAAAATTCCCAAAATCAGAGCGACAATCGCCAATACCGCCATCTGCACAAGCCGCATCGGCTGCAAATCCCAGTTTATCCAGCGCTGTGGCAAAGCTTCGGTCCCGATGACGTTGCGCGGCTCGAAGGCCATGGACCGTATCGTGATGTCGTCGCCGCGACTTTCCTCGTATCCCACGGCCGAGGCGACCAAGGCGCGCAACGCCTCGATTTCCGCTTCGGGCAACGGGGCGAAGACTTGATTGCCATTGGCATCGGTGGAAATCGTGCCATTGACCAGAACAGCGACCGTCAGCCGCTTGACCGCGCCGGGCACACGGGTGATTTCGCGCCGGGTTTCGGACACCTCGTAGTTCACCCGTTCGCGTGTTTCCGAATTGCGGCTCTTGGAGGAATCGTTTCCTCCGGCCTCACCATCAGGCAAGTTCGAAGCGACAGTCACGTTGCCGCCACCCTGATCTTCTTCCTCCGTAGAGACTTCTTCGCTGTCCGTGCTGATGACCACTCGGGATTCGGGATCGAAATGGCGTTCCGTAATCAACTCACTTTCCGTCACCGTATCGACGCTGACTTCCACCACGGCATTGCCCTGACCAACGCGGGCCTCCACCAGCCGTTGTACCCGGCTACGAAGCATTTCGCCCTTGTCTTCAGCGGTTTTTGAAGAATTTAGCTCATCATCTCCGGCGACCAGTTTTCCCTGTCCGTCAATCACAGCGACATCGTCGGGTTGCAGGCCGGGCACGGCAGAGGCGATCAGATAACGAAACGCCCGCGCTTGGGCCGCACCCAATGCGGCACCGCCGCTTGTGATCGACAGCGATGCAGACGGTTTGAGATCGCGTTGGAACGGGTTGGATCCGGCATTGGCGATATGCACGCGCGCGGAACTGACGGAGGGACTGGCGAGGATGGTGCGTGCCAACTCGCCTTCTTTCGCCCGCCAATAGGCGGCATCGAACATCTGCGATGTCGTGCCGAATCCCGACAGGCTGTCCAACAGTTCATATCCTTGTGTGCCGTTTGCGGGCAGGCCTTCGCTTGCCAAGGTCATGCGCAGTTCATCGCGCCGCCCCGTTTCGACAAAAATAGAGCTTCCGCGCACCTCGTAAGCAGCGTTGCGCTGTTCGAGGGCTGTAATCACCTCGCCTGCGGCAACCGGCTCCAGTCCGGCATAGAGAAGGTCCATCGACGGTGTCGTTGCCATGCGAGACAATCCAAGAATGGCTGCAAAAATCGCAAATGTTGCCCCCGCGATGAAGATTTTCCTACGCAGATCCAACGCGTTCCACATGGTTATGAGCTGCTGCACAGTATCCTCCGTTCGTCAGGCGTTCTGCCCGGATAACGGCATGTTTGGCGCAACAGCCTTAACAATCGGTTAGTCCCTGCACGTCTATAAACGGACAAGACAAACACAGGAGGTTTCTATGACTGATGCGGCGATGCCCGAGGATGAACTCGCGCCGAAAGGTTCAAAAATGCCGCTGGTTCTTGGGCTTGTCCTTGCTCTTGCTGGGGGCGGCGGCGGTTTTATTGCGGCAAAGACGGGACTGATTCCCGGTGTTGGTCATAGCCCGGTGGCCGAAACGGTGCCCGAGGACATGCATGTGCCCGACAACCTTCCCGACGTCGCCTTTCTTGCGATGGAGCCGATGATCATCTCGATCGGTGAAGGAAGTGAGCGGTCACATGTCCGGTTCTCTGCCCAGCTGGAAGTGCCCGCCGCCTATCAGTCCGAAGTGGAGTTCCTGCTGCCTCGGATTATCAACGTGCTCAACAGCTATCTGCGCGCGCTTGATCTGAAGGATTTTGAACAGCCCGCAGCACTGCCCAAGCTCCGCGGTCAGATGCTGCGCCGCGTTCAGCTTGTTGTTGGTGATGAGCGTGTGAACGACATTCTCGTCATGGAATTTTTGGTCAATTAAGGAGCCCGAGATGGAATATATCGCGGATATCTTGCTTGTGTCCGGTGCTCTGGGGGCCGGGTTCTATTGTTTCATTCTTGCCCGGCGACTGAGTCGGTTCAACGATCTTGAAGGCGGTGTCGGTGGTGCGGTTGCGGTGCTTTCGATGCAGGTTGACGATCTGAAGAAGACACTTGAGACCGCGCAAACTGCTGCCACTGCGTCGGAAGGATCGCTGAAGGATCTTACCTCGCGTGCGGATGATGTCGCCCGCCGGTTGGAAATGCTGGTTGCCTCCATGCACGATCTGCCGTCCGGACACGGCAAAACCAATGGTGAGGCTGTTTCGAACGAACCGTTCTTCGTGCGTCACAATCAGTCCGGGACAGCGAAATGAGTAAGGTAAAGAATACAACGCCACGGCGTCGCAAAGGGCGGGGCACGCTGTCGATCATCGCGGGGTTGCTGCTCGCCTCGGGCATCATTCGTCTTGGCACGCACGCGACATCGGCATTTGCGTTCCAGTCGGCACCAGAGGTTGCATCGACGCCCATCGAAGAACCTCAGGTTTGTCCTGATAATGCCGAGCTTGAAGAAGTGATTTCCGCCCTCAAGCGAAGAGAGGAAAAGCTGGACGCCCGGGAAGAAGAGATCGCGCGTCGATCTGAGACGCTTGAAATTCAGCAGGCAGAAGCAGAGGCAAGGATTGTATCTGCGAAAGCTGAAGAAGAGAAATTGCGGCTGACGATGGCGGCAGCGGCATCGGCGGCAGAGGACGACGTTTCGCAACTCACCAAGGTTTATGCCAACATGAAGCCCAAGCAGGCAGCGGGCCTGTTCGAAGAAATGGATCCGGAATTTGCGGCGGGTTTCCTGGGGCGGATGGCACCCGGTGCCGCAGCACAAGTCATGGCGGGAATGACACCAAAAGCCGCATATGCGATTAGCGTTGTCCTTGCTGGGCGCAATATCGGTGCCGGTTCAAAGTAGAGAGCGGCCCGCGTTAAACTGTCACCGTCCGGCGATCGGTTAATCCAGAGAAACGAGGATTTTCGCGACTTGCGTCGGATCGTATTTGGCCTCTTCTGCGGCGCAAAGTGGCAGCCGATGGCATTGGATGCCGGTCTGGCGCGTAACCTCGTTGCAGTCTTCTTCGGGTACTGAGCGGTCACAGATAACGTGCGATATCAAACGAGTCGGTAGAGTATCTGCACCGGCATCCGCACGCAGGGGGGTGATGAGGGCCAACACTTGATCGCTAAGTCTGTGACCCAAAGCTTCGGGGTCCGCGCCGAGGCTTGGCAGATAGATTTTCGGAGCGCGCCGATCGGCGATCGCGTTTCCCACGCCGCCGGGCAGAAGGTTGGTGACAACGCTGGAATAAAGGCTGCCGGGTGGATAGCAGATCACGTCTGCCTGCTCGATCAGGGTGCGATTGCGCTTTGGCAGTTCCACATCACTGGCGGTCAATTCAGACGTTCCGTCACTTAAAAAACAGCGAGCAATCGGGCTGTCGATCGGTGGTGCTTCTTTTCCGCTGATCAGCCGCTGGCTGATAATCTTGCGCCCATCGGACAGTTCGACACCGAGTTGCAGGTTTTCATCCACCACCGCGCGCACGGTGCCGCGCACGTCAACCATCTTGGACATCAAAAACAGCACAGGTTCCAGCGCACGCCCATTGCTCAGATAGCCGCCCGCAAGGATCAGGTTGCCGATGCTGGCGTTGCGATAATTGAAATCTTCGGGAACCGCTTTGCCGAAACTGTCCAGAAAAGTTTGGATCAACTGGCGCATCGGTTTGGCGATTGCCGAAATCAGCGGATGCTGGCCGGCGATCATCCGCGCGACTTCGGACCTGAGTTCACCTTGGGGCGCGGTTTTTGATAAACGATGGCTGAACAAGGCAAAGACGTCGGGCTGACCAAGAACGGATTCGTCCGCCAGCGCCATCAGCCGACTGCGCAAATCTCCGACGGCAGGCATGTCAAAGGCCTTTCTCAGGATCTGCGAGCTGCCACCGCTGTCAAACGGTGTGATGAGATGCATGGAGTTGAACGTGTAGCGTTTAAGCTGGCGCGATATGTCGTTCAACGCGCTTCCGCCGCTGAAAAACAGGATGCGCGGCCCCAGATGCGGGGCGCTTTGCGCGCGCGCGACCCGCAGATCGTCTGGCAGGCTTTGGTCCCGCTCTATCCTGATCGTGGTCATGGCGATGAGTTCCAGGCAGGCAAAAGAAGCGACTCCATCGTCAAAGGTTTAGAAAACTGTGCGCTGAGATCTTTCATAGCTATTTTGGCCTATCTCGTCATCCGCTAGACGCAACAGATCAGATGGACAGTACTATGGGCGATCTGCATCTACTAAATACCGGTCACCGGGGATACATCGCCGCGTGTGGCAATCTCGGACAAGGTCAACGAAACCGTACCGGAGAGTGCAAACCCGGTGGCAAGATATAAGATCGTGCCGTCATAGAACGCCCCAAGACAGAGCGTGAAAGCGGTTGCGACAAGGCTGGACCCCGACGCAATCAATGACGCCCCAAGTCCGGCGACCTGGCCCAATGACCGCATCGCCATGGCGTTCAGGTTTCCGAAAAGCACCCCGATTGCGAAGAAGCCCACGAAACCAAGCCCCATGAAGATCGCGAACGGCGGTCGCCCCCCGGACAGCCCCGACACGACAAGCATCAGCAGGCCCGCTGCGGTCAAGCCGACAAAACCTGCGCGTGCCATCCGGTCCATTCCGAACCGCAGGACGAGCGTACCATTGCAGAACGCCGCCAGCCCGGTTGCTGCGGCGAGGAACGCAAAGAAGATCGGAAACCCTGTGGTAATGCCGTATGCGTCATGGAACAGATCGACGGACGTGCTTAGAAACAGCAATTGCGCCCCGAAAACCAATCCCGTGGCGACGATGATTAGCGAGACCCTGCGACATGCCAGAATGCGTCCGGTGTTCCGCAGCAGTTTTCCTGCCGTAATCGACACACGCCGTTGCGGCAACAGCGTCTCTGGCTGACGGACCACCAGCCACACTGCCAGCACAAATGCCAAGACAAGATAGCCGCCGAAGATTGATCGCCATCCGCCCGCCAGAAGGATTGCTTGCCCCAGAAAGGGCGCCACCATCGGGACGAAGATGAGCAAGGTGAACATGAAGGACATCACCCGCGCCATCGCGTCACCTTCGTATTGATCGCGGATCATCGCGAGCGTCGCGATCTTTGGCCCTGCCACCCCGGCGCCCTGAAGAAATCTGCCAAGGACAAGCGTCTCTATCGACCCGGCGAGCAGGGCGATGATCGTCCCTGCGACATAGACTGACAGCCCGAGCAAGAGAGCTTTCTTGCGACCAATCGAGTCGGATAGCGGGCCGAGGACCAACTCGCCGAATACCATTCCGAATATGAACAGCGAGATGACGTGGTGCGTTGACAGTGGCGGCGACAGACCAAGATCCGCCTCGATCGCACGCAAGCCGGGAAGTACCGCGTCGATGCTGATCGCAGTCAGCGACGTCAGCATCGCATAAAGAATGATGCGCTCGCGATGGGCCGCGTCGGGTTGGATCTGTTCACTCATACAGGGCGCAATCCACAAGCATCTTTCCAATGCTATATTCCGTAGTTGAAAGAGCCCAGCGAGGGAACGGTGAATATTTTGCAGCAGGCCCGCGCATAATGCTTTTGTCGATAGTTCGCTTGTTACGGTGTGGCAGGCAATAGGGCGTTGGCGGTCTCACCCAGTTGAAGTTTCCACGATTCCGCGGCGGTGCCATCAAGGTTCAGATGTCCCGCCATAAGCGCCAACCGGTCACGATCAACGCCTTTGGCCGTACAGAAGCGGTCTTGCAAATAATAAGGTGGGATCGCCTGATACCATAGCCGGGCCCGCACACTTGCAGGGCGTGACGCCAGTCCGGCCAAAGACACTGCAAAGCTTACACTGTCGCTGCCCGCGCTGGTGCCATCCTCGGGGATCGCATAATCCGGGTCGTTACCTACGGCGGTAAAGCCCGCATCCTGCGCCATATCGGTGCCCGCGCCAAGCGCATGAGAAATCTCGACCCGCTTGGCCTCTGGCAGATAGCCAAAGGGTGGCAGGCGGTTGTCCTTCACCTCGGCGCAGATTGACAGGAACGACGTCGTCAACTGTCCCGCCGGTTCCGCATCATGCCCGCAGATCGCGCCCGGTGCTGGGGTTGAGACAAGCTCCTGATAGATCTGCGCCTGCGATTGCGCTGTGACCTTCTGGTAGTGCGGTTGGTGCACGCGTTGTTCCGGCGCGATCCGGGTCGCGCAATCGGGGGTCCACCATTCCTCGCCCGCGATCGGCGCGCCAGCGCCATCCACGATCCGCCCCAAACGATCCGTCGCGCCCGAGGCCCAAAGCACGCGACCGCGCGTGTCCAACACCTCGAAGCTCAGAAACGCCCGGCGAAATCCAACGCCCGAGGGCAGCTTGTGCCCGGCAAGATTGGTCACCGTAACTGTCGTTGACAGCGTGTCATTGCTTAGCTGTGGCGTGGTCAAAGTCACCTGCGCGGTGTGGTCCTGAGCCTGATCCAGCATCGCCTGTTCGGTGGCAATCAATGAATCGACGCCTTTTGCCACCAACATCGGATCTTGGGTGCGAATGCCCAGAAGATCAGGAAACTGTTGTGCCATCTTGATGAAAAACACGTTCAACCCAACCAGCACATGACGCGCAAACCCTTCGCGTTCCGGCAGGTCGATCTTGTCCGGCGCGCGGGTAAACTCTGCTGCGGGGAAATTGGAAAACTCCTGAATCGAGGCGATCTTGCTGACCGTCGGCGTGCCGTCCGCTTCGGTGGAGGGCATATGACAGTCCTGGCAGGACTGTTCCCTATCACCCGGTCCGAACGGCAGGTCGCCATCCACCGTCCAGCCAGTGCGATAGCCGCTGAAGGCCCATTCGGGGTATGTCAGCTGTTCGTAGGTGCGGGTCAGGATCTTTCCTTCCTCCATCACCGGCAGATGCACCGTGTGACACGTCCCGCACATTTCGGAACTGCCAATGGTGTCGTTACGCTGCGGGATGACGCCCAATGCGGCCTCCATCGGGGCGGTTTTCACGTCCTTGAACGGGCCAAAAACCTTTTTCGGCTCGGCCACGAAGAATGACCCGGTGAAGGAGCGCGCAAACCCTTCCTCATCGGGGTTGAGCAGGTCACGCCGTTTGGTCACGCAGGCATTGCGTTGCGCAACTTCGTTAACAGCATCGGCTTCGGCACCCAGTTCCATCCGGTGACAGGCCAGGCAAGAGATCCCGTCCCGCGCCAACGCCCCGAAAGACGCCTGCCCGCCAGAAACTGGCGTGGCATTGACCATGTCCCGGCCAAACTCGCCACAGCTTTCGCCCGCGCCCACATTGTCGATGCCAAACTGCCGCTGCCCCATGATCCCGTGGCAGCCCAGGCAGGTATCTTCGACCATTGCGGCACTTTCAGCGTGAAAGCTTTGGGTCTCGCTGGCGAGTTGCGCAAAGAAGATCGGGTCGCGCCCGGCAAGCCCCATTGGCGATGTTGCCCATGTTCCGTATGGCGAATTGTTTTGCAGCAGTCCCGCATGGTCGCCCGTCGCCGGGATGGCCATGTCGAATTGCAATCCGGTGCTGCCCGCATCATGGCAGCCAAGACACTGGTCCGACGTCAGGAACATACCGTGATCCGAAGGCGCATCGGCCGGCGCCCACACGGTGTCATAGGTTTGCGAGGGCATCGGCGGCACATCCGCCCGGTCGGGCATGTCCTGCCCGGCCAGATATGCTTCGATAAACGCGGCACTGGCAGAATAATGAGGTTCCCCCAGCCGCAAACCGTCGTCATCGGGCAGCACGACATTCAGATGATGGGGCTGTACAGGCGTGCTGGCACCAATCCGGTGCTGGCTGAGAAACGCCAGCGGTGTGCCCGGCTCGCCTTCCATGTTGACGGGGGATGCAAAGGTGAAATTGTCCCGCGCCGAGGCGTGGCAGTTCGTGCAATATTGCCCGAATCCCATATAGGGAAGGCGGTTCGTCGCTGGATCGGCAGGGTAGTCCGGCGTCCAGCCCGCCCAGCCATACCAACCCCAGAACCAGCCATCGCGGCTGGCCTCCGGCGCGCGAACCATCACCGCCGCGCCGGATGTGGGCAGCAGATGCGTCAGGTCCGACCCGGCGCAAAGTGCTGCGGGCGCGGGGTACATCTCTTTCACGAGGATCGCACCCGCAGGCATCGGGGTGGCGGGTTCCGTTGGCGCATCGGACGACCTGTTTTCACGGATCCATTGCGCGGCTTCCGGCGAATACCAGATCACCACCGGCGCGTGAGTTCCGTGGTATTGTCCGTCATCCGACCCGTCCGTCAGCGATACGGTAAACGGGCCGGTGTCGCGCACGTCCTTGTCGGGCACCCACCCGGCAGCCGCATCCCGGTGGCAGAAATTGCCAAGAAATTTGTCGAGCGTGGCCTCGTATTCAGCCAGCGGCACAGAACCCGGCGACTGCATTTTTGGCAGCAAGGCGTGACACGCATCGGTATCGCTGGGCAGTAGGGGGCTGGCTTGGAGCGCAGGACAAGTGTCCGCAGCAAAGGCCTGTCCGGCGGCAAGCGCAAGGCCAAGCGTTGCGGCGAGGGTTCGTCTCGACTTTGTGCGGCGCGGCAGTGTGGTCATCGGGAACCCTCTTTTTGATTGGCGATCCTTGCTTTCCTTAGGGTAAGCTAAAAATCCGAAAGAGTGTTAGAGAAAGATTGGTAAACCGGGTCCGCTGGGTCGCGCGCAGTCACGAAGATGCTTGGTGTCCTGCTCGTGGCGTTGCCAAGCGGCGTCCATCGTCAAGAACGCGACGCGCAAAAAAACGCCCGGAGGCCTGTGCCGTCCGGGCGTCTTGTGCGTCCTTGCCTAGCGTTTGGTGCGTCGGGGCGGTTCGGTTCCGCCCTTTCGCGATTGCGATCCGGGGCCGGATTTGCGCGGCCCTGCGGTTGCTTTGCCAGGCGGGGTGAACCGCTTGGAGCTGTCGCGCGCATCACTGGCAGCGCGCACTGGCTTGCCGCCTGGTTTGCCACCGCCGGGCTTCCCGCCCGAGGGCTTCCCGCCGAAGGGTTTGCCACCAGAAGGTTTGCCAGCGAAGGGTTTGCCACCAGAGGCCTTGGCACCAAAGGGCTTGCCGGTGGACGGTTTGCCACCACCCGGTTTGCCACCGCGCGCGTCGGGTTTGCCTCCGCGGGCTGGCGTATGCTTGGCCTTTGCAGGGCCGTGCGCCGCCGCGTAATCCGGGCGTGGCGCGGCGTCCGGTGCTGCACTGTCTGCGGCTGGTCGGGGGGCCGCCGTGGGCTTGGGTGAAACCGATGCCTCGGCATTTGCGGGCGCGGCACCTGCTGATGCCGGGCGCGGCGCTGCATTGGTCCGTGGTTTACGCTCGCCGCGCGCTGCGTCGGAGCGGTTGCCGCCATGTGCGCCTTTCGGGGCAGGCCGAGGTCCACGATTCGGTCCGCCTCTTTGCGGCGCAATATCGGGGGCGCGGTCCAACTGACGCGCTGTGATGCCTTCTTCAAGCAAGCCGTCCGGACCCAGAGCCGAGACAAAACCGGCGGTGCTGGCCTTTGTCAGTTCAACGAAGGTTTCGGAATCCTGTACCCGGATCGCGCCGATCGCGGATTTATCAATATTCCCGGCCCGGCAGAGCAGCGGCAGTAGCCAACGTGCTTCGGCCCGGTCCTTGTTGCCGACCGACAAGGCAAACCATTGGCTCGGTCCAAATGCCTTGTGTTCGCGCGCGGGGGCTTTGGTGTCGGGCGGCAAAAGCTCTTCCGGCGCGGACCGCTTGTCACGATAAAGCCGCAGATAGGCGGCGGCGATCGCCTCTGGCGTGTGAAGCGCCAGAAGCTTGGCAGCAAATGCACCCTGCTCCTCGGTGACGGGTTCGCCCCATGCTGGATCGTTCAGCAGGCGTTCTTCGTCGCGCTTCAGAATGTCGTCAGCGGAAGGCGCGGTGACCCATTCCGCATTGATTTTTGCCCATTTAAGCAACCTTTCGGCCTTCTTGGCGGCTTTAGCCGGCACGATCAGCGCGGAAATGCCCTTGCGCCCGGCGCGGCCCGTGCGGCCCGAACGGTGCAGCAGGCTTTCGGTGTTCGTCGGCAGATCGGCATGGATGACGAGGTTGAGGTTAGGCAGGTCGATGCCCCGCGCCGCGACATCCGTGGCAACGCAGATCCGCGCTCGTCCGTCCCGCATCGCTTGCAGCGCGTGGGTCCGTTCGGTCTGGCTTAGCTCTCCGGACAGGCTGACCACGGCGAAACCGCGATTGGCCAGCCGTGCGGTCAGGTGGCTGACGGCGGCGCGGGTGTTGGCGAAGACGATGGCGCTTTCAGTGTCGTGAAACCGGAGCATGTTGAAGATCGCATGCTCGCTGTCCGACTGGGCGACGCGAACCGCCTGATATTCAATATCGGTATGTTGCTTCGCTCCGCCAAGCGTGCTGATACGACGGGCATCGCGTTGAAACTGTTTTGCCAGCGTGGCGATCATCGGCGGCACCGTCGCCGAGAACATCAGCGTGCGCCGGTCTTCCGGTGCTTCGCCCAGCATGAATTCCAGATCTTCGCGAAAGCCCAAATCCAGCATCTCGTCCGCCTCGTCCAGCACGATTGCGCGCAAGCCGGTCATATCCAGCGAACCGCGCTGGATATGGTCGCGCAGCCGCCCCGGCGTTCCGACGACGATATGCGCGCCGCGATCCAGCGCCCGCCGTTCGTCGCGCATGTCCATGCCGCCGACGCAAGAGGTGACGCGCCCGCCGGTCTTTGCAAACAGCCAGCTGAGTTCGCGCATCACCTGAAACGCCAATTCGCGTGTCGGGGCCACGACCAGTGCCAGCGGGGCTGCCGCAGGTCCGAAACGCTCTGCCTCTTCAAGGATGGTCGGCGCGATGGCAAGGCCAAAGCCCACCGTCTTGCCGGATCCGGTCTGTGCAGAGACCAGTAGGTCAGAGCCGGTCAGGTCGGGGTCGGTGACAGCTTCTTGAACGGGTGTAAGTTTGTCATAGCCACGCTCGGCGAGCGCTTCGGAGAGGGGAGGGATCATGCAGGGTTTCCGTAGGTCAGGGGCGCATTCCGCCCGATTGCCCGGCCAATGCCGCGCGAGATCAGCGTCTTTAACGACGATTGTGTGGGAAGTACATCGCGAATCCCCCAAGTGCCGTGCGTTTCCCTGTGTCATGGGGATTAGAGCCACAGTTGTCGGATTTGATGCAGCTGACACCTGCGTTGCCGGGATGCGCGTTTGACGTACTAAAGCGGAGTCCCACGCCGAACACCTTCAGACGGGCATGCGAGTGTGACCAACGGTGTTTGTGCAGCCTGTTCGTGGGAAGTGTGCCACGGTCTGTCGTCCTTGCTCAACGCGGTCTTGCTCAGCCAACCGGCTGATAAAAAAATGAAAAGCGGCGCTTCAGTCATCTGAAACGCCGCCTCTTGTCAGGTCAGTAGTGCCTCGGCGTTAGGCCAGATCGAAGCGGTCGGCATTCATCACCTTTGTCCACGCGGTGACGAAGTCCTTGACGAATGCCTCTTTGCGATCGGCGCTGGCATAGACCTCGGACAGGGCGCGCAACTGCGAATTTGACCCAAAGACCAGATCGACATGGGTGGCGGTCCATTTCGGCGCGCCGGTCGCGCGGTCATGGCCTTCGAACAGCTGGTCTGAGTCGCCGACTGGCTTCCACTCGGTCCCCATGTCCAGCAGGTTCACGAAGAAATCGTTGCTCAGCACCTCGGGACGGTCCGTAAAGACGCCAGCCTGGTCGCCGCCGTGATTGGCATTCAGAACCCGCAGACCCCCGATCAATACCGTCATTTCCGGCGCGGTGAGCGTCAGCAATTGCGCCCGGTCGATCAGCAGCTTTTCGGTCGGCACCTTGTAATCGACCTGCCTGTAGTTGCGAAAACCATCGACGACGGGCTCCAGCACGTCAAAGCTGTCAACATCGGTCTGTTCCTGGGATGCATCGGTGCGTCCCGGCGCGAAAGGCACTTCGATGTCGTGACCACCTGCCTTGGCGGCCTTTTCGATTCCGACAGACCCACCCAGCACGATCAGATCCGCCAGGGACACGGCCTTGCCGCCGCGCGCCGCGTCGTTGAACGCAGACTGGATGCCCTCGTAGACGCTCAGCACCTTCGCCAGCTGCTCCGGCTGGTTCGCGTCCCAGTCCTTTTGCGGGGCAAGACGGATGCGTGCACCATTGGCACCGCCCCGCTTGTCCGATCCGCGGAAGGTCGAGGCAGACGCCCAGGCCGTTGACACCAGTTCGGGAATGCTGAGGCTGGACTCTGCGATCTTCGACTTCAGATCAGCAATATCCGCGGCGTCGATCACAGCGTGGTCGGCCTCGGGGATGGGATCCATCCAGATCGGCTCTTCGCTAGGGACCTCCTTGCCAAGATAGCGCACTTTCGGTCCCATGTCGCGGTGGGTCAGCTTGAACCACGCGCGGGCAAAGGCATCGGCGAACTGGTCCGGGTTTTCATGGAAGCGGCGCGAGATTTTCGCATATTCCGGGTCCATTTTCATCGCCATGTCGGCGGTGGTCATCATCAGGTTGACCGTCTCGCCGGAACCATCGACCTGCGGGGCCATATCCTCGGGGCGGATGTCCTTGGGCTGCCATTGTTTGGCACCGGCGGGGCTTTCAGTCAGTTCCCATTCGTAGCCGAAAAGCACATCGAAATAGCTGTTGTCCCACTTGGTCGGCGTTGGCGTCCACGGCCCTTCCAGTCCAGAGGTGGTGGTGTGCTTGCCTTTGCCGGACTCGAACCCGTTGAGCCAGCCAAGACCCATCGCCTCCATCAAACCGGCTTCGGGTTCAACGCCGACCAGTGCGGGATCGCCTGCGCCGTGGGTTTTACCAAAAGTGTGGCCGCCAGCCGTCAGCGCCACGGTTTCCTCGTCGTTCATCGCCATGCGGGCAAAGGTTTCACGGATGTCCCTGGCGGAGGCCAAAGGATCGGGGTTGCCGTCCGGGCCTTCGGGATTGACGTAGATCAGACCCATTTGCACAGCGGCCAGCGGGTTTTCCAATTCGCGTTCGCCGGAATAGCGGCTGCCTGGTTTGTCAGACGTGGCAAGCCATTCTTCCTCTGTGCCCCAGTAGATGTCCTCCTCGGGTTCCCAGATATCGACGCGACCGCCTCCGAAACCGAAGGTTTTGCCGCCCATCGATTCAATCGCGACGTTGCCTGTGAGAACGAACAGATCCGCCCAGGAAATGCTGTCGCCGTATTTCTGCTTGATCGGCCACAGAAGACGGCGCGCCTTGTCGAGGTTGCCATTGTCAGGCCAGGAGTTCAGCGGCGCAAAGCGCTGTGAGCCTGATGAGGACCCGCCGCGTCCGTCACCCGTCCGGTAGGTGCCCGCGCTGTGCCATGCCATACGAATGAAGAACGGGCCGTAATGGCCGTAATCGGCGGGCCACCAATCCTGCGAATCTGTCATCAGCGCGTGCAGGTCTTGCTTCAGCGCATCCAGATCCAGCGTCTTGAAGGCCTTTGCGTAGTCAAAGCCCTCGCCCATCGGGCTCGACAGCGGTGTATTCTGATGCAGGATCTTAAGGTTCAGCTGGTTTGGCCACCAGTCGCGGTTGGATCGCACGCCGAAGCTGGTGTTGAGCGCGCCGCCATGCACAACCGGACAGCCGCCGCTCTGCGTCATATCATTTCCGTCCATGATTTTCTCCCTGAATTATGAGTTGGCGAAGGTATAGCAATGCCATGTCATTAACATAAGTTGAAAATTTGGATCGCTACGATAGTTTAACATTATGAAGAACCTGACGCTAAAACAGTTGCGCTATTTCGAGGCCTTGCTCCGGCACGCGCATTTCGGCCGTGCCGCCGACGCTTGCGGCATCTCGCAGCCCGCCTTGTCTGTGCAGATCAAGGATCTCGAAGAGGATCTTGGCACCGCGCTTTTCGAGCGGGGGCCGCGTCAGGTGCGTCCGACCAGTTTTGGAATAGAGTTCGCAAGGCAGGTTCGGGATATTCTGCGCGCGGTGGATGAATTGGGAGAGCTTGCGCGCGCCTCCCGTGATCGTCTGGTGGGCCGGATGCGGATCGGGGTGATCCCGACCATCGCGCCCTATCTGTTGCCAACCCTGCTTCGGGAGCTTTCGCAGGAATATGGCGATCTGGATATTCATATTCGCGAGACGATGACCTCGCGGCTGGTGCAGGAATTGCTGGAAGGGCGCATTGACACCGCGATTGTCGCCCTACCAGTGTCAGAGCCGTCTTTGACCGAAATCCCGCTGTTTTCAGAGAATTTCGTATTGATACGGCCACCTCTCGAGGTACCAGAGCCGATACCGGACGCGGAAGCCTTGCGGGATATGCGGCTCTTGTTGCTGGAAGAGGGGCACTGTTTCAGGGATCAGGCACTGTCTTTTTGTCGAATGAACGCTGCATTGCCGCGTGACGGTCTGGATGGAAGCTCTCTTGCGACGCTGGTGCAGATGGTCGGGGCCGGAATCGGGGTGACGCTGATCCCGGAGATGGCGGTGCCGGTCGAGACGCGGGCCGCGACGGTTACGGTCAGTCGGTTCAGGTCGCCTGAGCCGTCGCGCACGATTGGCATGATCTGGCGAAAGACCAGCCCGCTCGCGGCAGAGTTGCGCGGCATCGCCGCGGTGGTGCGCCGGTCGGCTGAGACAATGAAGCAGGCGAACGATTCGCAGGCCTAGCCAAAAGGCGCCGTGTCAGGCACGGCGCGGGGTCGCCCTGTTGCCAGGCAGGCGCAGACTATCGGGCACTGGCGCGAGAGGCATGTCAGCGGCGCAGTGCCGTCAGGATCTGGTCGGACAGGGCCGTGACGGACTGGCTGGTGGCCCGCGCAATGCCGGTTGGCGTCGTCTCGGGCATTGGGGTCGAGATGTCGAACCGCGAGATCCGTTCCCGGACAACCTTGTTGAAAGAGGAGACGGCATATTGCCCGGTCAGGTCAAACGTGCCGTCGGCGCGGGCGACCATTGCCGTCACGCGCACATGGACCGAGATGTCGGGGCTGTCTTCCAGCGGCCAGGGCTCTGCGGCGACGGTAGCATTGCTGGCGCGGCCCATTTGATCGGCAAGCGCAAGGGTCACGGCCCGCACGGGATCGTCCGCCCAGGCTGCGCTTTTGATGGGCATCAGGGCACCATCCGCATCTTCCAGAAGAATGTCAGAGCCTTCCGCATATGTTGGCAATGACACCTGCCGAACCTCGATGGTCGAGACAGCAAGTCTGGTCTGTCCCGTCACGTCCGGCGGATCAATCAGATAGCGCGGCTCGGCCCCCGCGCAGGCGGAGACAAGCAGGACGACGAGGGGGAGCATGCGGAACATGGGACTACCTTCCAAACAGCAAGGAATTCGGGTTGCGCTCCAGCGCGCGGGCGAGTTTCGAGACGGCGGCAGCGGCTTGGCGCACTTCGCGCAGGGCGGCGACAGTTTCGCGGTTGAAGCTGGATTCATTGCTATACCCGGCCAGCGTGCCTTCGGCTTGGCGCACCAGACCTGCCAGCCGGTCGGAAAGCGCTGGCAGGGATTCCACCGCCGTTGCGACAGCTTTGGCTGCATCGCTGGCAGAGGCGAGCGTTGCATTGGCATTCTCGACAATGCCGCCTTCGCGCAGTTGCGAAAGCGCGGCCTGTGCCTCTTGTAGCGCACCGGTCAGGGCCGCGGGCAGAGCGCGCATGTCATCGCTGTCAACCAGCTTGTCCGCCCCATCAAGGAAGGACGCGGCGGAGGTCATCAATTGTTCAACTTCAAGCGAATTGGCCTTTGCGGTCAGTGCGCGCAAGTCGTCGATCAGCGCGGGCACGTCGGACCCCGCTTCTGACAGTTCGGCGCTGAGGCCTGAGAAATCCTCGGCCGCGACCTCGGCAGCATTCAGGGCGGCGACAAGCTGACCCACCGCATCGGCGGTCTGAAGATCCTCTGTCACCTTGGTCAGCCCGGCAATCGTGCTGCGCAATTCGCCCACCGTATCGCGCAGCTCTTGCGGGATGGCTTGAGTGGCCTCGCTGCCGATCAACCCGCGCGCATCCTCGATCAGTGCAAGGATGGCGTCCGGTGCGGTGCGCGTGCCTTCGGCGGCCGCGACAGCCTCGATCGACGCCATAAGCGAGATGGCCTGTTCCATGACCTCTTCGACAGGAAGATCATTGACCCGTTGCAAGAGACCTTCGGCCGTCGCGGTCACGTCCGGCAAGTCCGATTGGATTGAGGGCAGCACCGGAAACTCGCCATTGAATATCCCAAGCGTGGCCTCAGGCGCATCGGGGGCATCGACCAGATCGACGACCAGCGTATTGCTGAAGATGCTTTTCGCCGCCAGTTGAGCCCGCACCCCGTCCCTTACCGCGCCGGCCAGAAATGCGAGCGTTTCGGCTTGCCGCACGTCCTTTTGCAAGCCCATGGATTGCGGATCTATCGAAATTGTCACGCGAAGCTTGACCGTCTGGCCGCCGGGCGTGTCCTGGATGAACGCGCCGATGGCACTGACCACACCAACCCGCAAACCGCGATATTGCACGGGCGACCCTGCGGACAGGCCACTGACGGATTCGTCAAACTCCACCGTCAGCTTGACCGCATTGTCGATCACGTCGCTGAACACGCTTTCGCGGGCCGATTTTTCGCTTTCAAACAGGTCAAATACCTGATCATCGTCGATGGTGGTCCCTCCGGAAAATACCGTGTCGAAGGAAATGCCGCCGGTGACCAGCGACGCCAGAGAGTCCACAGACAGATCCAGCCCGCCAGCCCCTAATGAAACCGAAAACCCTGAAACGTCCCAGAACCGCGTGGCGCTGTTGATGCGCCGGTCATGCGGGGCTTCGACAAAGCCTTCAACCACCACACCATCGCCGCTGTCCAACAAGCGCGGCTCTTCTATGCTGCCAACCTCTATGCCTCGGTAAAAGATGGGTGAGCCGGCCGATAATCGGCTGCCGTCAGATGCGCGGATTGTCAGGCGTGTGCCTTCCTTGCCTGGCAACACAAGCGGTGCCTTGTTGGTCCCCTCGAAAGAAGACGCGGCCACACCAGGTTCAGGCGTGAACGAGGCTTCGATATAGACACCGGACAGTACCGTCGACAGGCCTGAGATCCCGCGCGCGGAAACCTCCGGACGGACGACCCAGAATTGCGCGTCCACGGGCAGGTTGTCGGCGACGTTCTGGTCAACACGGGCCGCGACGATCACACTTTCCATATCTGGTGAAAACCGCACGTTTTCGACCAGCCCGACCGAAACATCGCGATAACGCACAACGGTTTCATCGGCGGTGACACCCGCCGCGTTGGTAAAACGGATCTCGATCAGAGTGCCTCTGGCGGCCCAGCTTTGCCAGGCGATGAACAGCGTGACCGCCAAAGCGGCAATCGGCACCAGCCAGACAAAGGACAGGTTCCGCCAAAAAGATTTTCTGGGCGGGCTCATCTCCATTTCCGCGGGGCGGGGGTGGCTCATGCGGGATTACCTTTGTTGGCGTCCCAGATCAGACGCGGGTCAAAGCTTTGTGCGGACATCATTGTAAATGCAACCGAAAGTGCAAAACTTACAGCCGCAATGCCCGGATTGATGCTTGCCGCGAAATCCAGTTGCACAAGTGCCGCAAGAATTGCGACAACAAAGACGTCGATCATCGACCAGCGCCCGACAAACTCCACCACCTCATACAGCACATGCCTGCGGTGATCGCTTAGCTTGACCCTGTGCCGGATACTGAGCGCGAGGTAGGCGATGGCCATGAACTTACCCACGGGAATGACGATGCTGGCGAAGAATACGATCAGCGCAATTCCGACAGAGCCATGGTGGATAAGGTCAATCACGCCTCCAAGGATAGTGCTGTCGGTCGTCTTGCCAAGCGATGACGTTCGCAGCATCGGATATATGTTTGCAGGCACATAAACGACCAAGCCCGCAAAAAACCAGGCCCAGACCTTTTGCAGGCTGGCTTCGTCGCGGCTTTGCAGGACGCTGCCACACCGGATGCATCGTGCCTCAGCCGGCGTTTGAACACGACCGCATTGCGTGCATCCGATCAGACCCGCAGCGCGCGCGGTCAGGACGGGCGGCGCTGTTCGAGTGTTTTCCAAACCGTTACCCTACACATGAAATTGTCTTTCAACACGGTCACGATGACCAGTGCGACGAAGGCCCAGAATGCCGGGCCGATGGACAGATGCGCCAGCCCTGCAACCTTGACCAGCGCCACGGCGACTCCGACGATGAACACCTCCGCCATCGCCCAGGGGCGCAGCGCTTCGGCAATCCGAAAAGCTCGCGAAGCGTGGCGTGCGGGTGTCCAGCCAAAGGCCATCGGTGCCAGTACATAGATCAGCGAAACGAAGCGCGTGACCGGCAAGATCACGATCAATGCAGCCATTGCCAGCGTCAGTGGGGCGGTCATGCCGGTTGAGAATGCCATGACGGTGTCCAATAGCGAGCTGCGCTGTATCCGCCCTGCGGCGTGCAGTTCGAGGAAGGGAAAGAAAATTGCCGCGATCATCAGGATCAGCGCTGCGGCGGCCAGCATCACGATCCGTGTCAGTGCCAACTGGCGTGGCGATTCCAGAACCGTGTGGCAGCGGACGCAGCGCGAGGTGGACCCGATGGGAAGATCGGCATCCAGGTGCAAGGCATCGCATTGTGGACAGGCGATCAGCTTTGCCGGATCTGGCAAATCATCAGCAACTGTCACATCGGTTACGTTTGGCATCATCCGCCTAACCTAGTGCGCCCACGGCAGAGTGAAAAGCACAACTCGTTTTAGTGACGCGCGACCAAATAGAGTGTGACACAATGGTTTTGGCCGATTTGACGGGCAGCCTGTTCGCGATCTGGCGAGGCTATGTCGGACCGGACACAACGCGCAGCTTCGGGAGCATGCTGGTTATTCTGCTTATGGTGGTGATTGGCGCTATGGTAACGATATAAGACGCGATGACCGGTACAAAGCCGTTCATCCCCGCTCAAACCCACCTGCAAAACATGATGGCTGCCGCGTCCGAGGCGACTTCGGCCACATCTGCGATCGCGCGCTTGCTTGATCCGGATCGCTGGCTGCTTTGGCTCGGCGCGCTTTTCATCCTCAGCGCCTATTTCTTCCCGGACGGCTTTGTCGCGCGGCGGCGCGCGGGGCGCTGTCCTGTCAACGTGCGGGCAGCGACAGCTCATCTATGATCAATTCAGAGACTTCTCGCACCAGCCGGTCCGGTTCCTTCAGGCCAAGCCCCATGTAAAGGTCGGAACAAAGATCGCGGGGCAGTTCGATGTTGCGGACCACAGTGTCAGCCATCTTTGTCTTGGTGATCGACGCCGGCACAAGTGCAACGCCCAGCCCCTCGTTTACCAGCGACATGATCGTATGACTTTGGGAGACCGAATAGCGGGTCGCCGGGCTGATCCCGCGCGCCGAAAAGAACCCCTGAACCACGTCGAAAAGAAACCCACCACGTTCCGTCGAGAACCCGATAAACGGCGCATCATTGAGGTCTTCGGCGCAAAGGTCCGGCTTGGTTGCGAAAGGGTGGTCGCGTGGCACGACCAACACGAACCCCTCGCTCCATACTTTGTGAATATCCAGTCCTGTCTGCCGTTGGGGCAGGCGAAACAAACCGATTTCGACACCGCCGGAATGCAACGCTTCGATAATCTCGAATGTCATCATCTCGCCGGGTATCAACTGAACTCCGGGCATCTCTCTCTCCACACGCCCAAGTATTCTGGGGATGACCTCGATGCAGGCAGAGGGCACGAAGCCCAACACCAAAGATCCGCTTTCGCCGCGTGCTGACTGCCGCGCAAAAAGAGCGGCGCTTTCGGCCCGTTTCAGAATGTCTACGGCGTCTCCCAGAAACCGGCGACCAGCAGCCGTAAGCCTGACCGACCGATTGTTGCGATCCAGCAGCCGTACGCCGACGGCATGTTCCAGCAGGCTGATATGACGAGACAAGGGCGGCTGGGTCATGTTCAGACGGGCCGCCGCGCGGCGAAAGTTCAGCTCTTTCGCGACGGCAACAAAAGACCGAAGGTGGTTTAGCTCGAAGAGTTTTCCGTCCATTTCCGTGCCCCGGATGCCGCTGTGCCGTTGTGTTTCATTTTAGCAGGTGTAAACTATGAAGCATCAATTTTCTTAGATAAAATGTGGTGCTAGCTCTGTGAGTGAACAAATTGAACAGCTTGTTATTGTCGCGGATGATCTGACTGGTGCGCTGGACATGGCAGCGCCATTTTGTGCCCCCGATTCATCGGTCGTAGTCGCCACGCGGCCAGAGGCATTTGCAGATGCCCTGGCGCGCAATGCTGACGTTACTGCGGTGTCTACCCGGACGCGAGATGTTGATCCTGATGCAGCAAGCCGATGCGTGGCGTCAATTATTGGACAGATCCCGCCCGGCAGCCGCATCCTCAAGAAAGTTGATTCGCGTCTGAAGGGACAGATTGCGGCAGAATTGTCGGCGCTGCCGTCCGGCAGGTTGCTCGTGCTGCCCGCAATTCCAGAGTTTGGCAGGATCGTACAGGCAGAAGAGTTGCGGGGTTTCGGCGTGCCACCCCCAATTCAAGTACGCGACAGGTTGGGTCCGCGCGGGGCGCAGGCACAGATCCCCGATACGGTCAGTCAGGCAGAGATGCGGGCGGCGTTCAACGGGGCTGACGATTGCGCAGTGTTGGTGGGTGCACGCGGTCTGGCGCAAGCGATGGCCGACACAGCCGGGATCACGCAGCGTCGGCCTGATCCGTTGACGGGTCGGATCGGTGTTGTCGTCGGTTCCACCGATCCGATCACCTTGGACCAGGTGGCGGAGCTTACGGATGCGACGCATCTGCTGGCACCGTCCGGCAAGACCGATCTGCCTGCGACGCTGAACAGGGTCACGCTGATGCAGGCGGTGATCGGGCCTGACAGCGATCCGCGTCGGATTGCACAGGCGCTCGCGCGCTCTTTCGTACCGCTGGCAGGACAGGTCGGGTCCTTGATCCTGACCGGCGGTGCCACGGCAGAGGCGGTCCTGGATGCGTTGAATGTTGAAATATTGACAGTGGAGGGAGAGATTGTGCCCGGCTTGCCTTTGTCGGCGGCAAAAGGATGGCGTATTGTCACCAAATCCGGCGGATTTGGTGTGCCGTCTGCCCTGAATGATCTGACGCGCGATGTGGAGTGACTTGGTATGACAGATAAGGTGCCAGCAACGTCGCGCCCCCGTGAAAGCAGCCTTCCGGGTCAGCGCAAGAGCCTTTCGGATATGGTCTTTGACCGGATGTACCGCGCGATAAAATCCGGTGCGTATGCGCCGGACGAGCGTCTTCCGACAGAACATGATCTGGCCAGCGAATTTGAAGTGTCGCGTCCGATCGTGCGCGAAGCGCTGCGCAAGTTGCGCGATCAACGGCTGATCTATTCGCGTCAGGGGGCGGGTAGTTTCGTTCGGCAGGCGGGTATGCGTGAACCGCTGGGGTTTGGGCAGGTCGAAAACTTTTCGGATCTGCATCGCTGTTACGAATTTCGCCTGACGCTGGAACCCGCCGGAGCAGCCTCTGCCGCGGAACGTCATACGCCAGAGGATCTGGCACTGATCCAAAGCGCGTTGGAGTTGATGCGCGATGCCACAAACCGTAACCGACATCGTGAGGATGCGGATTTTCAGTTCCATCTGGCAATCTCGAAAGCGTCGGGTAACCGTTATTTCTCGACCGCGATGGAGGCGCTCAAAGACCACATCGCGGTTGGAATGCAGTTCCACGGTCGATCTCTGAAGCAAACGCCTGACGGGCTGGATCATGTTTATGCCGAACATCAGGCGATCTTCGACGCAATCCAGGATCGCAGGGCCGAGGATGCGCGTCAGTTCATGGCTACCCATCTGATCGGATCGAGAGACCGATTGTTCGCCGAATGATCAGAAGGCGGCAGCATAAATGTTGCGCACGTCATCCTCGCTCATATCACGGGGATTGTTGTCCATAAGCCGTCGGATTGCGTGCGCCTCTTTGGCCCAACTCGGCAGGTCGGCTTCCGTCGCGCCATGCTTTGACAAGCGCATTTCGATGCCGAGCGAGGCGCAGAAGCCATGCGCGCTCTTCGCCACCTCTTCGCTGTCCGAAATTGTCCCAAGCCGGAGGGCGGACATGACTTCAGCGGTTTTTTCCGGACGGACAGGCGCGTTGAAGGCCAATACATGCGGAAAGATGATCGCGTTTGCCAGACCGTGCGGCAGGTGCAGCCGGGTGCCCAACGGATAGGCCAGCGCGTGACCTGCCGCAGTATTGACCGGACCCAGACAGATGCCACCGTAATAGCTGGCCAGCATCATGCCATTGCGCGCCTCGGTGTCGCGTCCGTTTTCGACCGCGCGCCGCAAATAGCGGCCCACGAGGCCGATCCCCATACGGGCATAGCCGTCGATCATGTCATGGGCGCGCAGGCTGGTAAAAGCCTCAACGCAATGCGCCATTGCATCAACGCCGGTGGCGGCCGTCACGGCGGGCGGGACAGAGTAGGTAAGCTCCGGGTCCAGCACTGCGAGATCGGCGCGCATGTGCGGGCTTTCGACCGCCATCTTGGCAGAGGTCGCCGAACTGGTGACAAGTGCGCGTATCCCCGCCTCGGACCCGGTGCCCGCGGTCGTGGGCACCAGCGCAAGCCGCGACAGCCGCCGCATGATCTTGTCTGGCCCGACAACGTCTATCAGCGCCTGCGCGCCATCCCAGAGGCATGCCACCAGCTTGGCAATATCCATGACCGACCCACCGCCCAGCCCGATGATGGTGTCGGGCTTGAATTCCGCAGCGGCTGTCAGAGCGGTGGCAAGTGCCTTGTCATCCGGTTCGGGTGGGACCGTGTCAAAGACGCGCACGTTTCCGGGCGGGTTCAACCGATCCACATGACCGACGACAGAGCCGGAGGTCAGGACAAGCGTGCGTTCGGCACCTATCGCCCACTGGCCGACAGTTGCGGCAGATCCGGCGCCGATCTCCAGCCTTGCGGGCTGGTGCAGAGTGATGGCTCTGTCCATGCTCATTGTGGTGTCCCCCTCAGGCGTTCAGCCGGTCCATTTCGGCCCAGACAGCATTCGTTTCCTCGTCGGTCAATTTGACCAACGGGGCGCGCAGATTGCGCCAGTCCATATCTCCGCGCGCCTTGGCCAGCATGGCCTTGACCGTGGGCAGCTGCACATAAGCGTTGGTCAGTGTGCGCCAGCCGTTAATCCGTTCTTGCGCCGCAGTCACTTTTTCAGCAGCATCCGGGTCGGACCAGTTGGCCCAGATCACCCGCAGCGCGTCAGAGCGAAGGTTCGAGGTCGCCGTGATACATCCGGCACCGCCCGCCTGAAGCAGCGGCAGCAGCAGCGGATCGGCCCCGGCGAGAACCGCGAAGCCGGGAAAACGTTCGATCATCGCGGTCATGTTGGCGATGTCGCCGGCACTGTCCTTGATGCCCACCACGATACCGGGAAACGCGGCGCGCAAACGCGCGATCTGATCATGGCTGATCGGCACCTGCGTGACCTGCGGGATGTGATAAAGGATCACGCGCAGCCGGTCATCTGCCACACCCTCGATCACGCTGGCGTAAAAGCGGAACAGCCCTTCGTCGCTGATCCCTTTGTAGTAAAAGGGTGGCAGCAGGACGCAAGCCCTGGCACCATGGTCCACCGCGTGCCGGGTCAGGTCGATGGTTTCAGGCACGTTGCAGCTTGACGTGCCGGGCAGCAGTTGGTCGCCACGCACGCCAGCCTTCAGGGCCGCCTCCAACAGGGCCTTGCGCTCTGAAACGGCAAAATTGTTGGCTTCGCCCGTGGTGCCCAGCAGGGCGACGCCGTGGCAGCCCTCGTTCAGCAGCGCCTTGCAATGGGTCGCGAACAGATCCAGCCGAGGGGCACCATCCGCACCGACAGGGGTTGCAGCGGCGCAGTTGACGCCGAAATTTTCTGCGATCATGCGGACCTCCCAGCGACCAGACGCCGTGCATATGCGATGGCCTCAAGCATGTTTTCGTGTTTGGCGATGCCCTTGCCCGCGATGTCAAAAGCGGTGCCGTGGTCAACGGATGTGCGGTCAATCGGCAGCCCGACAGAGACGTTCACGGCGGTATCAAAGGCTACCAGTTTGATCGGGATATGGCCCTGATCGTGGTAATTGGCGACGACCAGATCGAAAGCACCGCTATACGCGCGATGAAATAGCGTATCGGCGGAAATCGGGCCTTGCGCGTCGATACCTTCGTCGCGCGCCATCTGCACGCCGGGCGCGATCAGGCGATCGTCTTCGTCGCCGAAAAGCCCACCTTCGCCACAATGCGGGTTCAACCCGGCGACGGCGATCCGGGGAGCTTTGATGCCAATGCGTTGCAGATGGGAATGCCCGGCGCGGATGGTGTCACGGATCCGCTCGGGGCTGGTCCGCTCGATCGCGGTTTTCAGCGATACATGCGTGGAGGCGTGGATCACCTTCAGCCGTTCCGAGGCGAGCAGCATGAACGCGCCTTTTTGGCCAGTCAGAGACGACAGCATCCCGGTATGCCCGTCATAATGATGCCCGGCGGCATTCAGTGCTTCCTTGTTGATCGGGCCAGTGACGATGCAGCCAATCCGTCCAGCCTCGGCCGCCCGCACGGCGGCTTCGATGAACCGAAACACTGCCTCCCCGGCGCGCTTGTCCAGCTTGCCCATCGGCAGTGGCCCGCCCTCAACGGGCAGGTCGGTCACAGCAAAATCCTCGCCCGGTTTCAGCGGGCTGCCGATCAGCCCCGCCACATGGCGAAGCGTTTCTGTATTGCCGAAAACGCGGGTTTGCGCGCGGTCATCGTGCGACATGCTCTCGATAGACCTAAGCGTGATTTCCGGGCCAACCCCAGCAGGGTCGCCCATGGTAATGCCGATCATGTGGCCTCCGCGATGTCAAATGGTGTCAGATGCCGGTAGGCGATGGCTCGGCGGTGCAATGTAAAGGCCACGTCCAGCCCGCCATCGGGCGATTCCAGCAGTGCCGGGTAGGACAGTTCCTGGTTGCGGCCATCCTCACTGTTGTTGCTGAGGCACGTTCCGGTGCTTTCGGCGACGGTAATGCTGCGTGAGAAGGTCTGTCCGTCATCTTCCGAGAAAGCGACGATAAGCGGCGCGCGAGGGACGCCCCAGATCGGGGTGCAGCCGCCAGTCGCTTCGGGACGGTCGTCGTCGCCCAATTCGTCATAAAGTGACACGCGTCTATCCGGGGACATGTCGGCGTTCACCGGATTGCAACACAGCGCGACGCGCCCGTCGGACAATCGGATCGCGGCGATGGAGGAGTTGTTGTTGGGCATCGAGGTGGCCAAAGGCTCTGACCACGTTTCGCCGCCATCCAAGCTGACAGTACGATGCACGAAGTCGGATTGCCGGCGGCGGAAAAAGGCCAGCAGCTTGCCGTTCCCCGGCACAATCGTCATGTGAACACATCCGGTAGAGCCAGGAACCTCTACGCGCCGCCACGATTTGCCCGCATCCTCGCTGATCGCGACAGAGGCTGTATCATGCCGCCCGGTCCAGCGCGCCCCGTCTTTGGGCGTGCAGTGAAATAGCGGCAAAAGCCAGGCCCCGTCGTCGCGGATCACTGGCCTCGCGCGGACAAAGCTGCCACCGGGCAACGGAAGATCTTGCGGCGTTTGCCCGACTTCGCGCATCCGCACGACGCAGCGATCCTGATCGCCTCCGGGCTGGGCGGTGTGAAACAGCAGAGTGCGCCCATCCGGAGCGTAAAAAAGGACCGGATTCTGTTCCGACCGGTCCGGATCATCCGTCAGTTGTTCTGCGGCCGACCAGGTGTCGCCTGCCAGCCGACTGCGAAAAATGCAGATGTCCGCCTTGCCTTCCAGACTGCCGCCGAACCAGACACAGCTCAATTGTCCTTGCGGCGAACGCGTCAGGAAAGCTGCATGATTTTGTACACGGGGCGAGCCCAGCACTGCATGCCTGTCCGCGACGCGCCCGGTCATGGCGCGCGCAATATCTGCGGGGGCTTTGGGGAAGGACAACATGAGGACTCCGCGTTGATTGGGACGCAACAATTGCGGCAGGAAATAAACAGTTGTCAAGTTGAAAAGTTCATTTTGGCGTAAACTGAATACGGGTTTGTAGTCATTATATATTGTAAATAAACAATAAATTATGTATCCTTGTTTTCGAAGCAATGAAGTTAATACAACAGTTGACAAATAACTTTACTTGTCATTTCATCTGTCTGGCAGCAGTATGGTGGGCGGATTGTCCTCCCGTGGAAAGGTCTGGTAATGCGCGACAAGCCTGCCATGACGGCAATTGTTCTCATGTTGTTCGTTGCGATTATCAGTGCAACGGATGCTGTGATTGTCCGTCTTCTCGCGGGTGATATCCATCCATTCGTGATCGGCTTTACACGGGCGGGGTTTGGTCTTTTGGCGATGGTGCCATGGATGATGAAGCGCCCGCATATCCTGAGAACCAAGCGCTACGCGCTTCACGCCTTGCGTGCAGGATTGAAACTCTTGTCGCTTGTGACGCTGTTCGCGGCCTTGGCCGGGGCACCGCTGGCGTCTGTTACTGCAATCGGATTTGCTGCGCCCGTATTCGTGACCGTGGGCGCGTGGTTCCTGTTGGCAGAGCAGCCAAGGCCTCTCCGGATGTTTTCCGCCGCACTTGGCTTTGTTGGTGTCGTGGTGATCCTCAAGCCCGCGATGGTGGGCGGTGCCACGGCAACAGCATTGTGGTTGGCGCTGCTGTCGGCGTTGTTGGTGGCGACCATTCAGCTGATTTTGAAGGTGATGGGTCGCACCGAGGGTGCCGAAACATTGGTTGCCTGGAATCTTATCACGATGGTGCCATTGGCCGTGTTGCCGGCGATATATTTCTGGACCACACCGACGCCTTTGCAGTGGGGGTTGTTGGCGCTGCAAGGCTCGCTTGGTGCGATCAATCAGGTGGCGGTGACGCGGGCGTTCCAGCTTGGTGATGCCTCGTTGGTGGCACCGATGGATTTTCTGCGGCTGCCTCTTGTCGCGGCGCTCGCCTACATGCTGTTTGGAGAGGTTTCCGGTCTGGCCACATGGGTCGGAGCCTCACTCATTTTTGTTTCCATCGCGCTGATGGCGTCGACTGCACGCAGCCGGATGCCGCTGGAATGATGTTGTTCGGAGTTGGAATGATACAGGATTAGCATCACTGCGCGCCAGTTCCTGTTTCACGGAGACTTTGCGCTGTAGTACAGTTTCAGAGGGTTCATGGGCCAGAGAAGAGCCGCGAATCCAAGAAACGGCCGGGTCAGGCAGCGATGCCCGGTACGAAAAACACGCTGCACGACACGGAGGAGACCTGCATGAACATTCGATCCTATCTCTATGGAAGCGCCATCGCGCTTGCCACGGCCGTTCCGGCATTTGCACAGGATAGCGACGTGACCATCGTCCTCAACGAGGATCTGGAAACGGTTGAACCCTGCATGACATCGCAGTCCAATATCGGACGCGTGATTCAGCAGAACATCTCGGAGACCTTGGTTGAGCTGAACACAAAGGATGGCAGTCTGATGCCACGTCTCGCCGAGAGCTGGGAGGCGGTTGATGAGGATACCTGGCGCTTCACGCTTCGGCAGGGCGTCAGCTTTTCTGACGGGTCGGTGTTTGACGCCGCCGATGTGGTCAAAAGCTACGAACGCGCCGTATCCGACCAGATCGCCTGCGAGATCGGGGCGAAGTATTTCGGTGGCATGACGCTGGACATGGATGTGGTGGACGAACACACGCTTGAAATCACGTCGGACCCGGCGCAGCCAATCCTGCCATTGCTGATGTCCACGCTGACAATCGTCCCGTCCGAAACGCCGTTCGAATTCGTGCAGCAGCCTGTCGGCACCGGACCCTATGAGATGACCGAGCGCAATGTCGGCCAGAACATCACGCTGGAACGTCGTGACGATTACTGGGGTGAGGTACCGGCGGTCACGAAGGCCACTTATCTGTTCCGGTCGGATGATGCAGTGCGTGCCGCGATGGTCGCGACCGGTGAGGCCGATATCGTGCCGCTGATCGGTCAGGAGCAGGCCACGAACCCGGCCACTGACTTTGCCTACCCGAACTCGGAAACCACTTATCTGCGTATCGATCACGAGGTTGCGCCGCTCGATGATATCCGGGTGCGCAAAGCGATGAATATGGCCGTGGATCGCGAGGCGTTTCTGGGCACGCTGCTGCCGCAGGACGCCGTGTCCGCGACCCATATGGTGCCCCCCTCGACTCTGGGTTGGAACAGCGATCTGTCACCTTGGCCCTATGACCCCGAACAGGCTCGTGCGCTGCTGGAAGAAGCCAAGGCGGACGGTGTTCCGGTGGATGCCGAAATCACCATGATCGCACGGATCGGGAACTTCCCCAACGTGACTGAAGTTGCCGAGGCGCTGACCCAGATGTTCGGGGATGTCGGTCTCAACGTCGACCTTCGGATGTACGAAGTGGCGGAATGGATCGACCTGTACTCCAAGCCATTTGCAGAAGGTCGGGGACCGTCCATCCTGCTGGCGATGCATGACAACAGCCGCGGCGATCCGGTTTTCTCGATGTTCTTCAAATACGCCTGCGAGGGGCTTCAGTCAGGGTTCTGCTCGCCGGAGCTTGATCAGATTATGGCTGACGCGACTGCCGCCACCGGTGACGACCGCGCCGCTATCTGGAAAGACGCTTTCGCGATGATCCACAACGATATCGTGGCGGATGTATTCCTGTTTCACATGGTCGGCTTCAGCCGTGTGGCAGAGCGTCTGGAATTCACTCCGACCATCGCCACCAACTCCGAGCTTCAGTTGGCGCAGATCAATTTCAAGTAACGCCTTGAAGCCATCGGAAGGCGTATCCGTGCGCCTTCCGAACCCAACATCACGGAGCCTCGTGTCATGAAGTCGTTTCTGACCAAGCGTGCCTATGCCAGCTTGATATCGCTGCTGTTTCTGGTCGTCGCAGTGTTCTTTCTGTCACGGCTGACGGGCGACCCGACGAACTTGTATCTGCCGGTCGATGCCAGCCTGGAAGCGCGCGAGAATTTCCGAGCCCTGCATGGGCTGAACGATCCGCTGATCGTCCAGTTCGGGCGGTATCTGGCGGATCTCGCAATGCTTGATTTCGGCGAGTCGATCCGCCGCTCGCGCCCCGCGTTGGACGTGGTGCTGGAAGCGTTCGAGTGGACGCTGATACTTGCCGCCATCACCATGGCTATCGTTACCATTTCAGCCATTGTGATCGGCTCTCTGGCTGCTTTTCGGGTCGGCGGATTGTTTGACCGCACGGCAACGTTCTTTTCCCTGATCGGTGCCAGCGCCCCGGACTTCTGGATCGCCATCGTGGCTATCGTGCTGTTTTCGGTCAATCTGGGATGGTTGCCGACCTCTGGTACCGGCACGGTCTGGCATTGGATCATGCCCATCGGAGTGCTTTTCATCCGCCCCTTCGGGCTGATCCTGCAAGTTGTGCGCGGGTCGATGATAACCGCGCTCGGGTCGGCCTATGTCAAAACCGCACGCGCCAAGGGGGTCGCCTCGCGTCCGATCATCTTCGTGCATGCGTTGCGCAATGCGATGCTGCCGGTGATCACTGTTATCGGCGATCAGGCCGCCGCCATTCTGAATGGTGCCGTCGTGGTCGAGACGATCTTCGGCTTTCCCGGTGTCGGCAAACTGATGATCGACAGCATCCTGCAACGTGACTTCGCGGTCGTTCTGGCGGCCATCATGGTGACGGCTCTTGCGATCTTCGTTATGAACCTGCTGATCGACCTGGCGTATTCCGTGCTCGATCCGCGCATCCGGTATTGAGGTGCCGATGACCCATACCCCCCCAACAAGCGCCGCGGTCAAGGAAAAAAGCAAGCTTGCTGCGTTCTGGTCGATGCTGCTGGCCGACAAGCTTGCGCTGGCCGCTGTGATCTTTCTGCTGATCGTCATCACCTGCGCCTTCATCGGCCCGTTCTTTCTGGAATATGACGCAGGACGACAAAACCTGCGTGGTCGTAACGCCCCGCCGTTTGATCTCTCGCGCGGCTGGCAATTTTTCCTTGGCGGCGACCAGTTGGGCCGCCCGCTTCTGGCGCGGATCATCGTTGCGGCGCATAACACCATGATGGTGGCGGGCGGCTCTGTCGTGACCGCCATGGCGGTCGGGGCCACTCTGGGCCTGATCGCGGGAAATTCGCGGGGTCGCGCGGGGCAGATCATTCCGCGTTTGGCGGATGTGATCATGTCGTTTCCATCGCTGCTGCTGGCGGTGATCGTATTGTACATGCTGGAGCCGTCGGTGGGGAACATCATCATCGTTCTGGCGATCACCCGTATCCCGATCTACCTGCGGACCACGCGCGCTGAAATTCTGGAGGTCCGCGAACGCATGTTCGTGCAGGCGGCCAAGGTGATGGGCGCGTCGGAGATGCGGATCATCTTCCGTCATATGCTGCCGGTGATCTTTCCCACGCTTCTGACCATCGCGACGCTGGATTTTGCCTTCGTCATGCTGGCGGAAAGCGCCTTGTCCTTTCTTGGCATCGGCATTCAACCGCCAGAGATTACCTGGGGCCTGATGGTCAGTCAGGGGCGGCCTTATCTGACCACCGCATGGTGGCTGTCTTTCTGGCCGGGTCTGGCAATCGTTTTGACGACACTCAGCCTCAACTTGCTGTCGAACTGGATGCGCACAGCGCTGGACCCGCAGCAACGCTGGCGTCTGGAAATCGGAGACAAGAAGAATGGGTGACCACCTACTCGAAGTGCAGGATCTGTCGGTTACTTTCCACACGGTGCGCGGCCCGGTGCATGCGGTGCGCGATGTCAGCTGGCATCTGGATCGCGGCGAAGTGCTGGCGATCCTGGGTGAAAGCGGGTCCGGAAAATCGGTCTCCGCTTCGGCCGTCATGGATCTGATCGACATCCCGCCGGGCGAAATTTCCAGCGGGCGCATCCTGTTCGAAGGGCGCGATTTGTTGACGATGAGCCGTGACGAGCGACGCATGATCAACGGCAAGCGGATCGCGATGATCTTTCAGGATCCGCTTAGTCACCTAAACCCGGTTTACAGCGTCGGCTGGCAGATCGAGGAAACGATGGTCATCCACGGCACGTCGCGCAGCGAGGCCAGGGCCGAGACGGTCAGGTTGCTGCGCAAGGTCGGCATCCCCGACCCCGAAGGTGCCGCGAAGAAATATCCGCACCAGTTTTCCGGCGGTCAGCTGCAACGGTTGATGATTGCCATGGCGCTTGCCCTGCGACCTGACGTGCTGATCGCGGATGAGCCGACCACGGCGCTGGATGTCACTGTGCAGGCGCAGATTCTGGCTTTGCTGGAAGAGTTGCAGGCAGAGACCGGGATGGGCCTTCTGATCATCACCCACGATCTGGGTGTGGTCGCAGAGATGGCGCACCGCGTTGTGGTGATGAATGGCGGACGGATCGTCGAATCCGGCAGCGCGTCGCAAGTCTATCACACTCCGCAGCACCCCTATACGCAAAAGCTGATCGCGGCAGCGCCCGGTCAGGGGGACATGTCGCTTGGCGTGGCCGAGCAGGAACCGCTTTTGCGGCTGACGGATGTAAAAAAGAGCTATGGCGAATTCGAGGCTCTGAAAGGCATCAGCTTTGACCTGCTGGCGGGCGAAACCCTTGCCGTCGTGGGCGAAAGCGGATCGGGGAAATCGACCATGGCGAAGGTTCTGTTGCGCCTCGAAGAGGCGTCTGGCGGCAAGGCCGAGTACGAGGGCCGAGATCTCTTCGCGCTCAGCCCGGCCGAATTGTTTGAAATGCGTCGCGACATCCAGATGGTGTTTCAGGACCCGACACAAAGCCTGAACCCCGGTATGTCGGTCTACGATCTGATCTCCGAGGCGTGGGTGATCCACCGTGAAATCCTGCCAAAAGACAAGTGGAAGACCCGCGTCGCGGAATTGCTGGAACAGGTCGGGCTGCTGGCAGAGCATATGCACCGCTACCCGCATCAGTTCTCGGGTGGGCAGCGTCAGCGGATCGCTATTGCGCGTGCGCTTGCGTTGGAGCCGCGGATTATTGTCTGCGACGAAGCGGTTTCGGCGCTGGACGTGTCGATACAGGCACAGGTGATCGAATTGCTCGACAGTTTGCGCCAAGAGCTTGGCCTGAGCTACATATTCATCGCGCATGACCTGCCGGTGGTACGCGATTTTGCCGATCGGGTGATTGTCATGCAGGGCGGCGAGATCGTCGAGCAGGGCAGCGTCCGGCAGATATTCGAAGCACCAAGGATGCGCTACACCCAAGACCTTCTGGCTGCGAGTCTGAACCCCGATCCCGAGGTGCAGGCCGCGCGACGCGTAAAACGACTGGAGATGGCTAAATGAAACCTGACGTGATGGTTCTGTACCCGACGCGCCCAAAAGCCTGGGCGCAACTGGAAGCGGCCTATACGCTGCACCGCTACGACGAAGCGGAAGACAAGGCTGCGTTCCTGGCTGAGCACGGCCCGAAATGCCAGGGTATCGTCACCAATGGACATGCGAAACTGTCGCGGCAGATGGTCGAGGCAATGCCGCAACTGAAAGTCGTCGCCTGTTCGTCGGCCGGGTACGAAGATATCGATGTGGACGCGTTGACCGACCATGGCGTGAAGCTGGCCAACACATCTGTCGCGCTGTGCGATGATGTGGCCGACACGGCAGTAATGCTGATGTTGGCGGCGCGGCGTGGGCTGATTGATGCGCATGCCTATACCGTCGCTGGCGACTGGGGCCGAAAGGGCATGTATCCGCTGCAACACACGCTGAAAGGCGCGCGGTTGGGCATTGTCGGCATGGGCACCATCGGGCAGGCGATTGCCACGCGGTGTGCTGTCATGGGCATGCAGATCGCCTATCACGGTCGCCGCGAAAAGCCCGAGATCGACTATCCTTATGTTGCTGACTTGACGGCGCTTGCGGCTGAAAGCGATGTGATCGTGTTGGCCGTTGCCGGCGGGGACGCAACGCGCGGGTTGATGGATGAGGGCGCGTTGAATGCGCTTGGTCCCGACGGTGTGCTGGTCAATATCGCGCGCGGCAGCGTTGTGGACGAGCCTGCGATGATCCGCGCGCTGAAAGACGGCAGGCTGGGGCGGGCCGGTCTGGATGTGTATCTCAACGAACCGAACCCCGATCCAGAACTGACCGCCTTGCCCAATGTGACGCTCTATCCTCATCACGCGTCGGGGACGGAGGAAACGCGTGACGCCATGGCGCAACTGGTCGTCGATAACCTCGCCGCATTTTATGCTGATCAGCCCTTGCTGACAGCAGTTAACTAGCTTTGCCACAGGAACATAATGTCCATATTGCACTATTTCCGCTGGGCCTTCGCCGTTACCGTTCTTGGCCTGCTCCTGACGCTTTGGCTGGGCTGGGCCTATTCCGGCACCATCGGCGGCACGCTCAGCTTCTTCATGATCGGCCTTGTGCTGGCGATCCTCGAGATTTCGCTGTCCTTCGACAATGCCATCGTGAATGCCAACAAATTGCAGACCATGACGCCGATTTGGCGACAAAGGTTTCTGACCTGGGGTATCCTGATCGCGGTGTTCGGGATGCGCATTGTCTTTCCGCTGCTGATCGTGGTGATAGCCGCTGGCATCGGCCCGATAGAGGCCGTGCGTCTGGCCGCACGCGAGCCTGCCGAATACGCCCGCATCATCGGGGACGCGCATCTGTCGATCGCGGCTTTTGGCGGGGCGTTTCTGATGATGGTGGCGCTCAGCTACTTTGTGGATGAGGGCAAAGAGGTTGACTGGATCGCCGCGCTGGAACGCAACATGCGTCGGTTTGGCTCTATCCGGGGGATGGAGGTTGCGTTTGTTCTGGCCGTGATGCTTGGCTTTGCGACCGCGCTGCCGGATCACGACACGGGCAGGTTCCTGTTCGCGTCCAGCGCCGGCCTGCTGACCTTTCTTGCCGTTGATATGCTTGGTCATGTTCTGGACCAATCCGATGCGGCGGGCACCGTGGCCAAAGGCGGCCTTGGCGCGTTTCTGTATCTTGAGGTGCTGGATGCATCGTTCAGCTTCGACGGGGTCATCGGGGCCTTTGCGCTGACGCAGAATCTGTTCCTGATCGCCATCGGGCTGGGGATTGGTGCGATGTACGTCCGGTCCATGACCATCATGCTGGTAGAGCGGCAAACACTGGCAGAGTTCCGCTATCTCGAACATGGCGCTTTCTGGTCCATCCTTGTGCTGTCTATCATCATGTTCCTGCAAACCATCTGGCACGTTTCAGAGATCATCACAGGATCGCTGGGCGCAGGGTTCATCCTGATGGCGTTCATCTCGTCGGTGCTTTACCGCCGGGCTGAGGGGAAGACCTGAAAATGCAGCGGCCAGAGGCAAAACGCGCGCTCGTGACCGGATGCAGTTCCGGCATCGGGCAGGCCGTCACTCTGGCACTGTTGGAGGCCGGGTGGCAGGTCACGGGCATCAGCCGCCGCATACCGGATCTGACCGCGCCTGCATTCTCGCATATCGTCGTGGACCTTTCGGACCCGAAAGCGGCAGATGACGCGTTGGCAAAAGTTGGCCCGGCCCACGCCGCCGTCCACGCGGCGGGCTTGTTGCGGGTCGGCACGCACGACCGGATGGATATGCAGGACGGCGCGTTGATGTGGCAGTTGCATGTCGACGTCGCCGCGCGGATGATCCGCACGCTTGCACCGCAAATGCCCGACGGGGGCCGCTTTGTGCTGATTGGCAGCCGCGTCGCCTCGGGGGCGCCGGGCCGTAGTCTGTATGCGGCGTCAAAAGCGGCCCTGACCGGTCTGGCACGGTCCTGCGCGGCAGAGCTTGCGCCGCGTGGCATCACCGTCAACATCGTGGCTCCAGGTGCCACCGACACGCCGATGCTGAAAGACCCGAGCCGTGCAGACGTGGCACCAAACGTGCCGCCTTTGGGCCGGTTCGTGCAGCCCGAAGAGGTCGCGTCGATGGCCGTCTACCTGCTGTCGCCCTCTGCTGCCAGCATCACCGGACAACAGATTGTCATTTGCGCAGGCGCATCGCTGTGATCGCTCCTGTCGCTCAACATCCCACAAGAAAGGCTATCTTATGATTGATAACAACGACCTCAAGGAACGCATTCGCACCGGATTGTTGTCTTTTCCCGTCACTGCGTTCAACAGCGATGGTGACTTTGCCCCGAAACCATTTGCCGCGCATCTGGAATGGCTGTCGAGCTATCCCGTCGCCGGTCTTATCGTGGCAGGAGGAACGGGCGAGATGTTCTCGCTGACCCCGGCAGAGATTGTCGAGGTGGTCAAGACGGCCAAGCAAGCTCAACCCAATGAGCCGATCATTGCAGGCTGCGGTTATGGCACCCGCATGGCCTGCGAGCTCGCGCAAAGCATCGAGGCGGCGGGCGGCGACGGCATCCTGCTTCTGCCGCATTACCTGATCGGTGCACCGCAGGCAGGCGTCGAGGCGCGCATCCGTGCCGTGTGCAAGTCAACGAAAATGGCGGTGATCGTCTATAATCGTGGGCAGGCGCGGGTCACGGCAGAAACGCTGGAACGGCTGGCGGATGATTGTCCCAACCTGATCGGCTTCAAGGACGGCACCGGAGATATAGATACGGCGCGCCGGGTCACGCTGAAGCTGGGCAACCGTCTGTCCTATATCGGCGGGATGCCCACGCATGAGCTGTTCGCGCAAGCCTATCGCGGGGCGGGCATGCCGACCTATTCCTCTGCCGTGTTCAACTTTGTTCCTGAAATCGCGCTGCGTTTCCACAAGGCGTTTACGGCGGGCGACGATGCGACCTGCGAACAACTGCTTGCGGACTTCTACTACCCGTTCGCAACGATCCGTGATCGCCAGTCCGGCTACGCGGTTTCGGCGGTCAAGGCCGGGGTTATCCTGCGTGGGTTCGAGGCAGGCCCCGTGCGTAGCCCGCTGACCGATCTGACCGATGAAGAAATGGAGATGATGAGGGATTTGATCGAAACAAGTTCCTGATCATGGTTCGCGGTCCGCTGTCCGAATATTCTGTGCCTGAATTGCTTGCCTGCCATTCAGGCCATATCGTGGCAGCCGGTCCTGAAGCATGCCAGACAGAGCTTTTGTCCAAAGCCTCGGCGCGGCGGGCGCGCCCCGCACCGTTCTGACAGCCCGCCCCGGTGTGCACACTGAGCAGAATTTTGTCCGTATTGTCGGCCATTTGTCCCAAAATAAGCGTAGGCCGCACCATCGCCCCAATCAATCTAGTAACGTGAAAGCGATCCGCCATGCCCCATGATCTGACCAAAGCTCTCACCGGGATATCCGGCATCCTGGTCACCCCGATGACAACGGATGAAAAAATCGACCCGGATCGTCAGAAACCGGTCGTGGACAAGGCGATTGCGGCTGGCGTGCATGTGCTGACCGCCAATGGCAACACAGGCGAATTCTATAGCCTGTCGCTTGAGGAGGCTGAAGAGATGTGCCGCGCCGCTGCCCGACACATTCAGGGCCGCGTGCCGCTTGTTGCCGGGGTGGGCCGCTCTGTCGTGGACGCATGCCATTTGGCGCGCAGTGCGAAAGCCGCAGGTGCGGATGCGCTGATGATCCATCAGCCGCCAGATCCTTTCGCCGCGCCGCGCGGATTGGTGGCCTATGTGCAGGCTGTGTCAGAGGCGGCGGACCTGCCGATTGTGCTTTATCTGCGCAATGACACCATCGGAACGCAGGCAATTGCCGACCTTTGCGCCGTTCCGGGCGTTGTGGGCGTAAAATGGGCCACACCCAACCCGCTGAAACTCGCCGACGCGATGGCGGCCAGCGATCCCGATATCATCTGGGTCGGCGGATTGGCCGAGGTGTGGGCACCGCCGTTCTACGCCGTGGGCGCGCGTGGGTTTACCTCTGGCCTGATCAATGTCTGGCCAGAACGGTCCGTGGCAATTCACGCGGCGCTCGATTCCGGCGATTACGCAACCGCCAAGACGCTGATTGCCGAGATGAAGCCCTTCGAGGATGTCCGAGCGCAAGAATCGAACGGGACAAATGTGACGGGGGTGAAGGCGGCTCTGCGCGCCATTGGCCACGATTGCGGACCGACGCGGCCACCGTCAGCCTGGCCTTTGACTGAGACGCAGCAGGATATGCTGGAAAGTTTCATTGCGCGACATACGATTACGTTCTGACGAAACAGGGCAGGTTGCCTGTGGTACACGGCTCGTCGGCGGCATTTTTGACGGGCTCGGACAATGCAATTGAACCCGGATCAGTGGCCGCGCCGCACAAATCTGCCACAGACGGCATTGGCAAATTGCTTGGGCAAGGGCAGTGGCAAAATCGTCTCGTGCCACTGGGGGATCGGTTCAGGGTTACGTTAGCGCAAACATTTTGCTAATAAAGGGCGAATGCAAGGGATTATTCTTAACATGAGCATGACCAAAGACGCCCGGCCGGTGAACGATACAGAGCTGAAGCAAGCCGTCGAACAGCACCTGATTTACACGCTTGGCAAGGATGCGAGCCATGCGTCGGTCTACGATTGGCGGATGGCGCTGTCTTATGCCATTCGCGACCGCATCGTCGGGCCGTGGTTTCATGCAACGCGCAGGACGTATGAGGGACAGTGCAAACGGGTCTACTATCTGTCGATGGAATTTCTGATCGGGCGGATGCTGGAAGACGCAATGATTAATCTCGGCCTGCTTGAGGCATCTGAAAGTGTCGCGAAGTCGCTGGGTTTCGATCTGCGCCAGATTATCGAGGATGAGCCTGACGCCGCACTGGGAAACGGTGGCCTTGGCCGTCTTGCCGCGTGTTTTCTGGAATCGATGTCCTCGCTGGGATGTCCGGCGCATGGCTACGGAATTCGGTATGAACACGGCTTGTTCCGGCAGCGCTTTGAGGGCGGGCAGCAGGTCGAGACGCCGGAAGATTGGCTGACGCAGGCGCATCCGTGGGAATTTGCCCGCCCGGAATCTGCCTATGAGATTGGCTTTAAGGGCGAGGCCGTGAATGGTGACTGGCATCCGTCGGAGAGCGTCATAGCGTCCGCATATGACATGCCGGTGATCGGCTGGCAGGGACGCTGGGCCAACACATTGCGGATGTGGAGCGCGAAGCCCACAACGCTGTTTGATCTGGAGCGTTTCAATTCCGGCGATTACGCCGCAGCGGCTGAACCAGAGGCGCTGGCGCGCACGCTCAGCCGGGTGCTGTATCCGGACGACACCACCTATCAGGGCAAGGAATTGCGCCTGAAACAAGAGTTTTTCCTGACCTCTGCCGCGCTTCAGGACATCCTGCGGCGCTTCATGTCGGAATATGATGATCTGACAAAGCTGCCACAGAAAGTGGCGATCCAGATGAATGATACCCACCCGGCAATTGCCGGACCAGAGTTGATCCGGCTGCTGACCGACAAGCACGGGCTGGAATGGGGCGTGGCGCAGGACATCGCCCGCGCGACACTGAGCTACACCAACCACACATTGCTGCCCGAAGCGCTGGAGCGGTGGTCGACATGGCTGATGGGGAATATCCTGCCGCGCCACATGCAGATCATCGAACGTATCGACGATGACCATCGACGCGCCACGAAGCGCCCTGCCCATGTCGGGATCGTGCGCAACAACGAGGTGCAGATGGGCGAGCTGGCCTTCATCATGTCGCATAAGGTCAACGGCGTCTCGGCACTGCACAGCGATCTGGTGAAAAAGACGGTCTTTCACGATCTGAACGAGTTGCATCCCGGCCGGATCATCAACCAGACCAACGGCGTGACCCCGCGACGCTGGCTGAAACTGTCGAACCCGCCGCTTGCCGGGTTGATCTCTGACACAATCGGCGATGGCTGGATCGGCGATCTTGATCAGCTCAAGGCGCTTGAACCACATGCCAATGACAAGGCGTTTCGCAAGGATTTCCGCGCCGCCAAGCGGACCAACAAGGTGGCGCTGTCGAACTGGGTCGGCGAAACCATGGGGGTGCAGATTGACCCGGATGCCATGTTCGACGTCCAGATCAAGCGCATCCACGAATACAAGCGCCAGCATCTCAACATCTTCGAGACCATCGCCCTGTGGCACAACATGCGCGAAAATCCGGATGCGGGCTGGGCACCGCGTGTGAAGATCTTTGGCGGCAAGTCCGCGCCGGGCTATGCCGTGGCGAAAGAGATCATCCACCTGATCAACGACGTGGCGCAGGTCATCAACAATGACCCCGTGACCGGCGATATGCTGAAGGTGATCTATCCGCCCAATTACAACGTCTCGATGGCCGAGCGGCTGATCCCGGCGTCTGATCTTTCGGAACAGATCTCGACTGCGGGCAAAGAGGCGTCTGGCACCGGCAATATGAAGTTCACCATGAACGGGGCCTTGACCATCGGCACGCTGGACGGGGCCAATGTCGAAATCCGCGAGCATGTGGGGGCGGAGAACTTCTTTCTATTTGGCCTGACAGCCGATGAGGTCGTCAAGCGCCGCCGCAATGTCCGCCACGCGCGTGACGCGATCGAGGCAAGCCGGAACATGCAGCATGTCCTGCAATTGATCGTCGAAGGCCGATTCAGCCCGACCGATCCCGACCGCTATCACGGGTTGGTCGACAGGGCGTGGAACCACGATCACTACCTCGTCGCGGCGGATTTTGAGGGCTACTACACCGCTCAACGCGCTGCCGATAAACTGTATCTTGATCCCGAGGCTTGGTCGGAGCAGGCGGTGCTAAATGTTGCCCGCTCCGGATTTTTCTCATCTGACCGGACAATTCGTGGTTACATGGCGGATATCTGGGGCACAGAATCGGCCCTGGACAGGGAGGAAGACGCAGCATGAGCGACGCCCTAAACTCGGACGCGGCCAAGTCGCTATCGCAGGGCCGACACGGGGACCCGTTCACGATCCTTGGTCCCCACGAACGGAACGGCAAGCCCACGGTCACGGCCTTCGTCCCCGGGGCGGAAACCGTCGAGGTGTTGACTGGCAAGGCGACCGTGACGCCCCTGTCGCCCGTCGCAGGCTCCGAAGGGCTGTTCACGGGGGCGCTGAAACGGAAGGCTGCAAACTACCGGTTGCGGGCACGAAATGCGGAGGCCGAATGGGAGTTTGACGATCCCTACCGGTTCAGCCCGGTGATCGGCGAGCAGGACGAATATTTCCTGGGCGAAGGCAGTCATCAGCGGATCTGGCAGGTGCTGGGTGCCCATGTGATGACGCATGAAAAGGTAACGGGCACACATTTCGCGGTCTGGGCACCAAATGCGCAGCGCGCGTCGGTGATCGGCAATTTCAACGTCTGGGATGGCCGCCGCAACCCGATGCGCCGGCGCGGGGCTACTGGTGTGTGGGAGTTGTTTATCCCCGGTCTGGGCGATGGCGAAGTTTACAAGTACGAAATCATGGCCGCGGATGGCACCGTGCTGCCTGCCAAGGCCGACCCGGTCGGCTTTGGGTCCGAACACCCGCCTGCCACCGGGTCTGTGGTGCGTGACATCCGGGGTACCAAATGGGCCGACAAGGCTTGGATGAACAAGCGCGCCAAGGTGCAGAATGTCGATGCGCCCATGTCGATCTACGAGGTGCATCCGGGCAGTTGGAAACGCGTCGCCGAAGATGGCGGGCGGCCCTTGTCCTATATCGAGATGGCGACGGACCTTGTCGATTACGCCGCCGACATGGGCTTCACCCATATCGAACTGATGCCGATCAGCGAACACCCGTTTGATGGGTCCTGGGGCTACCAGCCCGTCGGCATGTTTGCCCCGACGATCCGCTATGGCACGCCGGATGAGTTTCGCGCCTTCGTGGACGCGGCGCATAAGAAGAGTATCGGCATTCTGCTGGACTGGGTGCCGGGACATTTCCCCACCGACGTTCACGGGCTTGGTCAGTTCGATGGTACGGCGCTTTATGAACATGCCGATCCGCGCGAGGGGTTCCATCAGGACTGGAACACACTGATCTACAACTACGGCCGGACCGAAGTTGCCAACTACCTGATTTCCAACGCGCTCTATTGGCTTGAGGAATACCATGTCGATGGGCTGCGCGTCGATGCAGTGGCATCGATGCTGTACCGCGATTATTCCCGCAAACAGGGGGAATGGGTGCCCAACAAGGATGGCGGGCGCGAGAATTACGAAGCGATCTCGCTGATGCAGCGCACGAACACCATCGCCTATGGCGAGGTGCCGGGCATTATGACCGCAGCCGAGGAAAGCACGGCCTTTCCCGGCGTATCCCGCCCGGTTGATGCAGGCGGGTTGGGCTTTGGGTTCAAGTGGAACATGGGCTGGATGAACGACAGCCTGCGCTACATTGAACAAGACCCGATCCACCGAAAGCATCACCACAACGAGATCACGTTTTCGCTGAACTATGCGTTCACCGAGAATTTCATCCTGCCGATCAGCCATGACGAGGTTGTTCATGGCAAGGGAAGCATGATCGCCAAGATGCCGGGGCAGGGGGATGAGAAATTCGCCAACCTGCGGGCCTATTACAGCTATATGTGGACGCATCCGGGCAAAAAGCTTCTGTTCATGGGCTGCGAGTTTGCGCAAGGCAGCGAGTGGAACCACAACAGTTCGCTCGAATGGCATTTGCTGGACTACCCGCAGCATCGCGGCATTCAAAGCCTGATCCGCGACCTCAACAACATCTACCGCGCGACGCCCGCGCTGTATGTCAACGATACGCGGCCCGAGGGGTTCGAGTGGCTGGAAGGCGGAGATGCCGAAAATTCCGTTCTGGGCTATATTCGCAAGGGTGGACCGAAAGACAAGCCGGTGGTGGTGCTGTGCAATTTCACCCCGGTGGAGCGCACGGATTACCGTATCGGATTGCCGGGGCCGGGGCGTTGGCGCGAAATCTTCAATTCTGACAGCGTCACCTATGGCGGTGGCAATCGGGGCAACATGGGCGGGGTCACTGCCGAGGAAAAGGAGTGGATGAACCATCCGCATTCCGCGTCAATCGTGCTGCCGCCGTTGGCGGTACTGATGTTTCAGGCAGACTAGATCCAAAGCATTTTTCGGGGAGGATACACATGCAACCATCACAATCCGGCCGACTGTCTTCGCAAGCCATGGCCTTTGTTCTGGCCGGGGGGCGCGGAAGCCGTCTGAAAGAACTGACCGACACCCGTGCCAAACCCGCAGTCTATTTCGGCGGCAAGTCCCGGATCATCGACTTCGCCCTGTCGAATGCTTTGAATTCCGGCATCCGCAAGATGGCGATTGCCACGCAGTACAAGGCCCACAGCCTGATCCGGCACATGCAACGCGGGTGGAGCTTTTTTCGCGCCGAGCGGAACGAATACCTTGATATATTGCCTGCATCGCAACGGGTGGCCGAAAACAAGTGGTATCTGGGTACGGCCGATGCCGTAACTCAGAACATCGACATCGTTGACAGTTACGACATCAAATACGTCATCATTCTGGCGGGCGATCACATCTACAAGATGGATTACGAGGTGATGCTGCGTCAGCACGTCGAAACTGGTGCCGATGTCACCGTGGGGTGCCTGACAGTGCCCAAGGCCGAAGCGACGGCCTTCGGCGTCATGGGTATCGACAACGACAAGCGCATCACCAGCTTTCTGGAAAAACCCGACAATCCCCCGACGATTCCGGGTGATGATGCAAACTCGCTGGCCTCTATGGGGATCTATGTCTTCAATTGGGATTTCCTGCGCGATTTGCTGATCCGCGATTCCGAGGACAGCAATTCCAGCCATGACTTTGGTCACGATCTGATCCCCGACATCGTCAAGAACGGCAAGGCGATGGCGCATCTGTTCAGCGACAGCTGCATCACGTCGGGTCTGGAAGAAGAGCCTTACTGGCGCGACGTAGGCACGATTGATGCGTTCTGGTCGGCCAATATCGACCTGACGGATTTCACGCCAAAGCTGGACATTTACGATAATTCCTGGCCGATCTGGACCTATTCCGAGATCACGCCGCCTGCGAAGTTCATCCATGACGAGGCGGACAGGCGCGGCCTTGCAGTGTCCTCGCTGATTTCGGGCGGATGTATCGTCTCGGGGTCGGAAGTGCGCAATTCGCTTCTGTTTACAGGCGTGCGGACGCATTCCTATTCTGCGCTCGAAAAGGTTGTGGCGCTGCCTTATTCGCAGGTTCACCGCAACGCGCGGCTGACCAACGTGGTGCTGGATCGGGGCGTGGAAATTCCGGCGGGTCTTGTCATTGGCGAGGATCCGGAAGAAGACGCCAAATGGTTCCGCGTCTCTGAAGGGGGCGTTGTTCTGGTGACCAAATCAATGATGGACCAGCGCGCGGCCAAAGTGGGCTGATCGCCTGTTGAAAGAGGTACGAATGGCCCTGAACATCCTGTCGGTCACGTCCGAATGTGTGCCCTTGATCAAGACCGGGGGGCTGGCCGATGTGGCCGGGGCCCTTCCCAAGGCGATGGTGCCGCTGGGCCACCGAATGCGCGTGCTGATGCCTGCATATCCGGGTCTGGCCGCGCGGCTGAGGGACCCGGTGGAACTGTGGCAGGATGAGGCGTTGTTCGGCGGGCCTGCAAGAGTGCTGGGCGGCAAGGTCGACGGGGTAGAGTTCCTATTGCTTGAGGCGGCCCACCTGTTTGATCGTAACGGCGGTCCGTACCTGACGCCCGAAGGTCATGACTGGCCTGACAATCCTGAACGCTTTGCAGCACTGTCCTGGGCTGCGGCCCGGATCGCGCAGAACGGATTGTCCGATGGCTGGGTGCCCGACATCCTGCATGCGCATGACTGGCAGGCAGGACTTGCACCCGCCTATTTGCGGTTCATTGGCGACAAGCGCGTCAAGACGTTGATGACGATCCATAACATCGCGTTTCAGGGTCTTGCCCCCGCAGACCGGCTCGCCTCTTTGCGATTGCCTTTCACGGCGTTCAACGCCGACGATCTGGAATATTACGGGCAGATCAGCACATTAAAAGCCGGGTTGGTGCATGCCGATGCGATCTCTACCGTCAGCCCGACCTACGCGGCAGAGCTGATGCGGCCAGAGTTCGGCATGGGACTGGAAGGGCTGATCGCGGCGCGGGCGGGTGATTTGCACGGCATCCTGAACGGCATAGACTTGGAGGTCTGGAACCCACAGGCAGGCCCGCATCCCTACTCGGCCAAGACGTTGAGCAAGAAAACAGCGGCAACCACCGCCCTGCGAGACCGTTTCGGACTGGCCGAAACAGACGGGCCGCTGGCGATTGTAGTCAGCCGCCTGACCGGACAGAAAGGGTTGGACCTGCTGCCGGGTCTTTTGCCAGAGTTTATTGCGCATGGTGGCACCTTGGCGCTGCTTGGCAGTGGCGATGCGGGGTTGGAAGCGGCGTATACAGGGCTGGCCAAAGAGTATCCCGGCAAGATCGGCGTCCATATCGGCTATGATGAGGATCTGTCGCAGCTTATGTTCGCGGGCGGTGATGCGGTCCTGATCCCCTCGCGGTTCGAGCCGTGCGGATTGACGCAGCTTTACGGATTACGGTTCGGCACGTTGCCGGTGGTCGCGGCGACCGGCGGGCTGGCGGATACGGTGATCCACGCCAATGACGCAGCGTTGGACGCAGGCGTTGCCACCGGGTTGACCTTTCATCCGACCGACGCCACGGCATTCTCGCACAGCTTGCGCAGGCTGTGTACGCTGTTCGCAGATCGCAAACTTTGGCAGCAGATGATGCGCAACGCCATGCGGCAACCAGTAGGCTGGGAGAACAGCTCGGCACGATACGCAGCCATTTACCAAGACCTGCTCGGCTGAATGTCGCAATGGTTCGGACCACGTCTCACGATATGAAATATCACACATTGACCGAAGGCCGCCCGGATCCGATGGGTGCCACGTTTGACGGCAGCGGCGTCAACTTCGCGGTGTTCTCTGCGCATGCCGAAAAGCTGGAATTGTGTATCTTTTCCGAAGATGGCCGCAAGGAACGCTTTCGCCTGCCGTTTCGTCACCGCACCGGTGATGTCTGGCATTTGCATGTCGGCGGGCTGCTGCCCGGCACCAAGTACGGGTTGCGCGCTCACGGTCCCTACGAGCCGCATGCCGGGCACCGGTTCAACCCCAACAAGCTGCTGATGGACCCTTATGCGCGGCGTTTCTGGGGCAATCTGCGTTGGTCGGATGCGGTTCTTGGCTATCGCAGCGGCTCGCCCAAGGCAGACCTCAGCTATGACAGCCGCGACAGCGCCTTCGCGATGCCGAAATGTATCGTGACCGGCCCGATGAGCGATGCGCCCGACGACCGCCCGCACATTCCACGGGACGAAGCCGTACACTATGAGGCGCATGTCAAAGGCATGACCGCGATGCACCCGCAGGTGGACCCAGCGCATCGCGGCAAGTTCATCGGGCTGGCGTCGGATCCTGTCATCGAGCATTTGCAGAAGCTGGGCGTGACGACGATCCAGATCATGCCGTCGCAGGTTTTCGTCGACGACCGCTTCTTGGTCGAAAAGGGCCTCAAGAACTATTGGGGCTACCAGACGCTTGGGTTTTTTGCGCCCTCGCAGCGATACCTCACTCAAGGCCAGATCTGGGAATTTCAGGCGATGGTGCGCCGCTTTCACGCTGCGGGTATCGAGGTGTTGATGGATGTGGTCTACAACCACACCGCAGAGGGCAACGAGATGGGACCGACCCTGTCGTTCCGCGGCCTAGACAACCGGTCTTATTACCGGCTGACCGACGATCTGCGCTACTATGTCAACGACACCGGCACCGGCAATACGGTGAACACCGCGCATCCGATGGTGATGCAGATGGTGCTGGATAGCCTGCGCTACTGGGTTCAGGTGATGGGTGTGGACGGGTTCCGCTTTGATCTGGGCACCGTTCTGGGGCGGACGGCCTCGGGACATTTCGACCGTGATGCACCGCTCTTGCAGGCGATCCGGCAAGATCCGGTGTTGCGCAACACGAAACTGGTGCAAGAGCCATGGGATATCGGGCTGGGCGGCTATCAGCTGGGCGCGTTCTCGCATCCGTTTCTGGAACTCAACGACCGGTTTCGCGACGGCGTGCGGCGTTTTTGGCGCGGTGACCTGTTGCAGACCTCGGAACTGGCCAAACGCGTGCTGGGGTCCGCCGAAGAATTCGATCATTCCGGGCGGGCGGCCACCAGCTCGGTCAATTTTGTCACCTCGCATGACGGGTACACGCTGGCCGATCTGGTCAGCTATATCCAGAAGCACAACCATGCCAATGGCGAAGGCAATGCTGACGGACACGACCATAACGTGTCGGACAATTTCGGTGTCGAGGGCCCGACAGACGATCCCGGTATCAATGCGGCCCGCGCGCTGCGGCGGCGCAATTTCATGGCGACGATGATGCTTAGCCAAGGCACGCCGATGATCCTTGCCGGCGATGAGATCGGCCATAGCCAGGGCGGCAACAACAACGCCTATGCGCAGGATAACGAGATAAGCTGGCTGAACTGGGCCGAAGGCGACACTGCGATGACGAGGTTTGTGCAGCGCCTGACAGAGCTGCGCCGGGCCTATCCGGTGCTGCGCCAGACGCGGTTCCTGCACAGCCTTGAGCGTGACAGCGACCACAAGCTGGATATTGGCTGGCGCCGTGCAGATGGTAAGTACCCCGAGCCCGAGGATTGGTCCGACCCTGCCTGGCGGACGCTCTGTGCCGAAATCCGCGTCAGCGCGCGGTCGCCGGACGAGGGCAATCACGACAAGGCCGTTTATGTGGTGTTCAACGGGTCGGATGCCACCTGCCTGAAATTGCCAAAAACCGAGGGATTTGACTGGTGGCATGTGCTCGACACGTCTGCCCCGGACATGACAGCGCAAAAAATCGTCGGACACCAGATCGAGATTGCTGGATCATCGGTTCAGCTATTTGCCCATTCAGCGCCCGCTAATTACGGTGGCACCGAAACTCAAACGAGGACACAGCCCATGCCGATCAAGACCTGCCAGATAACGCCGTTTCAGGACCAGAAACCCGGCACAAGCGGGCTGCGCAAGAAAACCCGTGCCTTCATGGCACCGGATTATCTGGAAGCGTTCGTGCAGGCGATCTTTGACGGTATCGGTGGCGTCGATGGCAAGGTGCTTGTCCTTGGTGGTGACGGGCGGTTCTTCAATCTTGAGGCCAGCCAGACCATTCTGAAGATGGCGGCGGCCAATGGTGCGGCGCGGGTGATCGTGGGGCAGGATGCGATCCTGTCCACGCCCGCCGCGTCCCATTTGATCCGGCTGAACAAGACCGATGGCGGTATCATCCTGTCGGCCAGCCACAATCCCGGCGGCGAGGATGAGGATTTCGGCGTCAAGTTCAACACGCCCAACGGCGGCCCCGCGCCCGAACAGGTGACCGAGGCGATCCATGCGCGCAGCAAGGAATTGACCGAATATCGTATCCTCGATGCTGCGGATGTGGATCTGGGGACGGTGGGCGATCAGACATTGGGCGAGATGACCGTCAGCGTGGTTGATCCGGTCGCCGATTATGCGGACCTGATGGCGACCCTGTTCGACTTCACCGCCATTCGCGCGATGTTCGAAAGTGGCTTCCGGATGCGGTTCGACGCGATGCATGCCGTCACCGGACCTTACGCCAAAGCCTTGCTGGAAGGTGCGCTGGGCGCGCCCGATGGCACTGTCGTGAACGGAACGCCCCTGCCGGATTTCGGCGGGCATCACCCCGATCCGAACCCTTTCTGGGCAAAGGCATTGATGGACGAGATGTTCAGCGTCGACGGCCCGGATTTCGGCGCTGCCTCTGATGGCGATGGCGACCGTAATATGGTCGTGGGCCGCAACATTTATGTCAGCCCGTCAGACAGCCTTGCCGTGCTGGCCGCCAACGCGCATCTTGCGCCCGGTTATGCCAAGGGGGTCGCTGGTGTCGCGCGGTCCATGCCGACCTCTGCCGCCTCTGACCGGGTCGCCGAAAAGCTGGGCATCGACAGTTTCGAGACTCCGACTGGCTGGAAATTCTTCGGCAACCTGCTGGATGCGGGCAAGGCCACGATCTGCGGCGAGGAGAGCTTTGGCACCGGGTCCGATCATGTGCGCGAGAAGGACGGGCTTTGGGCCGTGCTGTTATGGCTGAACGTGCTGGCCGCCCGTGGGGAAAGCGTCTCTGACATTCTGAACGCGCATTGGTCGGAATACGGTCGAAACTACTATTCCCGCCACGATTACGAGGCAATCGACAGCGATGTTGCCAATGCGTTGATGGATGATCTGCGCGGCCAGCTTTCTGATCTGCCCGGACGCGAGGTGCAGGGCATGACCATCGCCGCGGCGGATGACTTTGCCTATACCGATCCCGTTGATGGTTCGGTCTCGACGAAGCAGGGATTGCGGATCGTGATGGAGGATGGCTCGCGTATCGTGCTGCGCCTGTCAGGCACCGGCACCGAAGGCGCGACGATCCGGCTTTACCTTGAGAAATACGAGCCCGATACGGCCAAACACAATATTGATCCACAAGAAGCACTGGCCCCGATGATTGCCGCCGCCGAGGAACTGGCGGGCATCGCCAGCCGCACGGGTCGTGACACGCCAAACGTCATCACCTGAGACTTGCGTCTGCGTAGGGTGTTACGCTTAATCCCCGGACGGCGAGCCATAAGCGTCAGGCTGCGCCGCCTTGCGCGGTCTCTCATGGGGCGGCAAAGCCAGTGCCGCCCTGGCTTTTGAACTTTCAGGCAGCGATCACGCCGCGCAGCACTACTTCTTCTTCCAGCTGTCCAGCCAGCGGCGGAACCTGCCGCGGCGCGCGGCCATGCGGTCGCCTGCTGCCTCAAAACTGTCGCCCATATCTTCCAGGACCGGATCAATCCGCGCCCTGCGGAACCGCCGCCAGCGCACCCAGATGGCCCAGACAAAGGCGAAGAAAATCACCAGAATGACGATGTTGACCCATGGGATGATCGTCGCATCCGGCCCCTCGACGTCTTTGATGGCGACGGCGTTGGGAAATATCGACCAATATTCGTTGCGCCAGCCGTAATGCGTGACCGATACCCATTTCGGGTTGTCGCGTGTCGATTTGGAATCGTTCGCCTCGGTATACAGGTTCGCGGTGTCAAACTTGAAATAGGGCGGCCAGCGCCAACTGGTATCTTCGTTGCGGTACACCACGGCCTTGCCGTTGGGACGCACGGCCTGAATGAACTGCACGTCGCGGTTGACCAGCGATTCCGTCTGGTCATCGGGAACGGACCAGAAAATACGGGTCCAGTCGCCCAGATCCTGCCGCTCTTCGTAGGTGTTCACGATGCGGACGATGTCATGCTGCGGCAGAGTATAGTGAAAGAAGGCCGCGATCAGCAGCCAGAACGTCCCCCAGAAAACCCACTTCACATAGACCATGCCAGGCACTCCCTTCAGTGGTTCACGACATAGATGATCGTTCCGATGATGACCACAGGAATGACATAGACCCCAAGTATCAGTTTCCGCCTGAGCGAGCTATCGTAGCTTTTCAGCCCCTGTTCGACAAAGCTGTCCTTGTCGCCGGACATGTCTGCCTCGTTCCATTCCTGCTCAAGCTTCTTGCGCCGGATGGATCGCGAATAGAAAGACAGAGAGATATAGATCACCGACAGGACGATAAACCCGATCCCGACAAGCCGCGCCAACCCCATCATGTTCTATCTCCTGGCAGCGCCTCGAAAAGCAACCCATATGACACCTTCCGCGGGAGCGGGCACGAAGTCATTCCGGTCACCCGTTTGGCCTTGGCCGCTTCGTGAGGCCACAAATGATGAAACCGTCGGCCTCCACTCGCCAAGAGGCGCTTGCGAAGGCGGCAATGCGGGTAGAGGTCTGTGCCCGCAGTTCCAGCTTTGTCATCAATTCTTCGGCAAAACCTGCAACGGTTGCCACCAGCTGCGCATCGTCATCGGCATGGGCGGCGATGTCCCGATCAATTTCCCATAATGCCCCGTGTAAAATCAGCCGAGCATTATCGGTCAGGACTTCTTCAACCCCGCCGGGCTTTGCCGAAACATCGGTTTCGTGTGGGCCAAGCAGGAAGGCGAGCGCATTGGCAAAGACGTGCCCCACGACAAGCGCTTCTGCCTGCAACAGTTCCGTAAAGTCGGACTTGCGTGCAGCGGGCAGGGAACCTTGCAGATTGGCGCGTTTCAGATCGCCCAGATCGGATGTGTCGGAAAACGCGTCTCCGATCGCCAGTGCAATTGCCAATGCGCGGCGCAGACCGTTCATCACCGTAGCCTGCAAGGGCGAGATGATCGGATCGTCTTTATTCACGTTTTCGATCCGCGACAGCAGGTGTACGTCTTCGGCGCGGGCACCGGAACGCATCGCCAATCCAGATGCATTTGTGCGGAACCGTCGGCGCGTGCCAAGCATCGCCGCGCGTTCCTGCACCGGGATTTCCGTTGCCTTGGCAATCCGGGGCGTGTGGTCAAGTTTCTGGAGCATCGCTGTTGCGGCAGGGTAGTGCTTGCGGATATCCACCTCGCGCAGTTCCATCCGGCCAGATGCGAGACTCATGGCGCGCTCCTTTTCTTACATTCCTTATCCACCGCCGAAGGCGTCAGTAAGTCAGTACCCGACCGCCGGGGCTGATCAAGAAGGTATGTGCGTTGGCAAAACCGGGCGGTCTTTGTGTTCAACCCCTCATCTAGCATGTTGATTGGTCGTGTGTAGGCGCTGGAATACATAAGTCGATATTAAAGCAGCGCAGCCGTTTGAGGCACAGATGATCCACACCCATAATTGGAAAATGGCACGCAGTGAAACGCGTGGCCATATTCGATGGTTTCAGAGTTTGCGATCAGGTGCTGTATCCTGGGCTTAACTGCTTTGAATACAGCACCGTGACTCTGTGATCAGCCGACGATGTTGAAGCCGGGCCCATAAGGATATCCGGTAATATTCTCGTTGCCTTCTTCCTTGATGATCAGGATGTCATGCTCGCGGTAGCCGCCGGCCCCCGGCTGGCCCTCTGGGATGGTCAGCATCGGTTCCATGCTGATGACCATGCCGGGTTCAAGCACGGTATCGATGTCTTCGCGCAGCTCCAGCCCCGCTTCGCGCCCGTAGTAATGCGACAGGACGCCGAAGGAGTGGCCATAGCCAAAGCTGCGATATTGCAGCAGGTCACGCTCTGCAAAGAAATCGTTGATCGCGTGCGTGACTTCTGCGCAGGTCGCACCGGGTTTCAGCAGGCTCATGCCATATTCATGCGCTGCGACATTCGCCTCCCATATACGCAGGCTTTCGGCATCCGCTTCGCCCACGAACATGGTGCGTTCCAGCGCGGTGTAATAGCCAGAGATCATCGGGAAGGTGTTGAGCGACAGGATATCGCCGCGTTCCAGTTTGCGTGCGGTGACGGGGTTGTGGGCACCATCGGTGTTCAGCCCGGACTGGAACCAGACCCAGGTGTCGCGATATTCGGCATCCGGGAAGGCACGCGCGATTTCGGCCTCCATCGCGTCGCGGCCGGCCATGGCCACGTCAATCTCGCGGGTGCCTTCGCGCACCGCGTCGCGGATCGCATAGCCGCCCACGTCAGCCACGCGCGCCCCTTCACGGATCAGGGCGATTTCAGCAGCGGATTTATGCATGCGCTGACGCATGGTTGCAGGGGCGATGTTTACTGTTTTGGACGGGGTAAGAAATTCGCCAAGCGACGCAAATTGCGCCATGTTGATATGGTCCGCCTCATAGCCGATCACTTGGCCCGGCCCGGTCACGGACAGGATTGCGCGCCAGTAATTGTCGCGCTTCCAGTCGGTATAGGTGATGTTGTCGCCGTGGCAACGGCGCCAAGGCTGGCCTGCGTCGATGCCTGCGCTGATTGTCACGCTTTCGGACGCCGTGACGACCAAGCCGTAGGGGCGGCCAAAGCTGCAATACAAGAAGCCCGAATAGTAGGCGATATTGTGCATCGAGGTGAAGACGCAGGCATCGACGCCGTCGCGCGACATGATTTCACGCAGTCCGGCAAGGCGGGCGTCATATTCGGCAGGCGCAAAGGGCAGTGCTGCCTTGTCGCCATTGTGAAAGCGGGAAAATTCTGGACGTTCCATGGTGTGACCCTCCGATAATATGCTGCTTGGACACAAGGACGGGACACCCATCCTTACCGCGTGGGCAGCAAAGAAAGGTCCCGGCGTTCAGGACAGAAAATCAAGGGGGCGCGTGCGTATCTCACGCTGGCGACGCCATCGCCGTGCCTGCCACCTGATAAGGCTGCGGGGCGGCTTCTGGCAAGCAAATTCTTAGTCCTGAAGCAAAGCGGCAGTCATCGCGCTTTCGGGGTCTTCCAGCGCGTCGATCACGTTGAAATGATGGCGACCCGGTTCGACGGTCAAATCGGCCTGCCAGGCAGTGGCAAGCGCGGCTGCCTGTTCGACGAAGACGGGACGTTCATCGGCGCCGACCCAGACCGTGACGGGCGCGCTTGGACGTGCGGCCAGCAACGGGCTTTCCAGCTCTGCCTCGGCGGCATCCAGCGCGAGTGCCTCGTTCATTCGGGTGTGTCGCAAAGGCCTGAGATCAGCCACCGGAGAGATTGACATGATCCGGGCAATCCGCCGGGCGACGGTATCGGGCAACACGCCTGCGGCCCCCATCCGGCAAACCTGTTGTCCGCCGGCGGAATGCCCTACCAGTCGGATCGGGCCCGAGATCTCACGGGCAGCAAGCGTCACGGCATGGGCGATCTGTCCGGTGATGTCTCTGATATGAACCTGCGGGCACAGATCGTAAGAGGGCATCGCCACAGCCCAGCCTTGCGCGCATGGCCCGGCTGCCAGATGCGACCAGCTGAACCGGTCAAAGCGCAGCCAGTAGCCGCCATGAACGAACACTACGAGGCCCTTGGGTGCGGCCTTGGGCAGGAAGATGTCCATCTCCTGCCGTGGACTGTCGCCGTAAGCCACGCCCAGCCGGGCGCGATGGTTCTGGGCCATCTTTTCGCGAAACGCCTCGGCCTTTTTTGCCCAGCGCGGTGGGTAGTCATCTGCCTGAGGAATGTAGGCAGCATTGGCAAAGGCGTCATCAAGATCCATATCGTTCTCCGAAAGGCAGTGCTGGACAAGAAGCCTAGCAGATGATCTGGAACTTCCATAACATTTCGAGAGGAGCGCGACATGCCCGACCAAACCACCAACCTCAAGTCCTTGCTGAAGGACCCCGGCCTTCTGGAAACGCGCGGATATGTCGGCGGGGAATGGATCGAGGGCGATAACGGGACGTTTGACGTCACCAACCCCGCCCGAGGCGATGTGATCGCACAGGTCGCCGACCTCAGCCGTGCGCAGGTGGCCGATGCCATTGCACAGGCCGAAAGCGCGCAGAAGGCCTGGGCGCAGTGGACTGGTAAAGAGCGTGCCGCGGTGATGCGCAAATGGTTCGATCTGATGATGAAGCATCAGGACGATCTGGGCACGATCCTGACCGCCGAGCAGGGCAAGCCGCTGACCGAAGCCAAGGGCGAGATTGCCTACGGCGCCGCATTCATCGAGTTCTTCGGCGAAGAGGCCAAGCGTATTTACGGCGAGATGATCCCCGGCCACCAGCGCGACAAGCGGTTGATGGTCATCAAGCAGCCCATCGGGGTGGCTGCGTCGATCACGCCGTGGAACTTTCCCAACGCGATGATCACGCGCAAGGCCGGGCCTGCACTGGCCGCGGGCTGCGCCTTTGTGGCGCGCCCTGCGAAGGAAACCCCGCTGTCGGCCATCGCCATGGCTGTTCTTGCCGAACGTGCGGGCATTCCGGCGGGGGTATTCTCTGTCGTGACGTCGTCCAGCTCTTCGGAGATCGGCAAGGAATTCTGCGAGAACCCCGGCATCCGCAAGCTGACCTTTACCGGGTCGACCGAAGTGGGGCGCATCCTGCTGAAACAGGCCGCCGATCAGGTCATGAAATGCTCGATGGAGCTGGGCGGCAATGCGCCGTTCATCGTGTTCGACGATGCCGATCTGGACGCAGCCGTCGAAGGCGCGATCATGTGCAAGTTCCGCAACAATGGACAGACCTGTGTCTGTGCCAACCGGATCTATGTGCAGGACGGGGTCTATGACGCCTTTGCCGAAAAACTGCGCACGCGGGTCGCCGCGATGAAGGTGGGCGACGGGCTGGAAGAGGGCACCGATCTGGGGCCGCTGATCAATGCCGGCGCGATCGACAAGGTTCAGGAACATATTGCGGACGCCAAGGCCAAGGGTGCCGAGGTCATCTTCGGCGGTGAGGCAGATGGGATGGAGGGCAATTTCTTTGGCCCGACCATCGTGACGGGGGCAACGCGCGAGATGGCGTTTGCCACCGAAGAAACCTTTGGTCCATTGGCACCGCTCTTCCGGTTTACCGATGAAGACGAGGTGATCGCCATGGCCAATGACACGATCTTCGGGCTGGCGTCGTATTTCTACGCCAAGGATCTAAGCCGGGTCTACAAGGTGGCTGAAGCGCTGGAATATGGCATCGTCGGCGTGAACACGGGCATCATCTCGACCGAGCTGGCACCGTTCGGCGGGGTCAAGCAGTCCGGTTTGGGTCGTGAGGGCAGCCATCACGGCATCGAGGACTACCTTGAGATGAAATATGTCTGTCTGTCGGTCTGATCGGGTTTGGGCGGGCGGGGCGCTTGCGCCGCCCATTCTCGCGCTTCTGAAATACTTGGAAAAGATCCGTTCGATAGACGACAGAAGACGCTCAACCGGAAGAGTTTGGTGCAAAGCCTTCAATGGAAATGTGCTGATCTACCGAAAAGTTTGGATGCTAGTCACCTAAAAGCGTCGGCAACTCTTCGGCCAGCAAATCATAAACCAGTCGCACGCGGCGGCTGGTTTGCAATTCGCGGTGTGCGACCAGCCAGATCGGAAATCTGATCGGCTCTGCCTCTGGCAAGACACGGGCAAGGCCGGGGTCGCGGTCGCCCAGATGGCAGGGCCCGATGCCGATGCCCAGACCGTGCCGCGCCATTTGCCAATGCACCAGGTGGTTTTCGGTCTGTATCGGGAAGTTGCGGCGCGCCAGATCGAACCCCTGCGCATTCAGGCCCTCAATCAGCTGGTCGAGATTCTCCAGCCCGATGAAATCGGCATCTTTTAGTTCTTCGGGGCTTTGCGGATCGCCAAGGCTTTGAAGGTAGCTGGGAGTCGCATAAATCGTCGCGTGATCCTCTGCCACCAATTTGCCGATCAGATCGGGTTGTGTCGGACGGGCGTTGCGGATTGCAATGTCAGCTTCGCGTTTCTTGAGATCGCGGATCGTGTTGCTTGCCACGACTTCAACTTCAATCCCCGGTGCCATTTCGCGCAAACGTGCAAGGATGGGCGGCAACAGATAGGCAGAATAAATTTCGGACGCGGTGATGGTGATTTGCCCCTCGACCGTGACCGACTGACCGGTTGCCGCCAGCGATACGCGGTTTGCGGCATCACCCATGGCGCGAACATGTTCGACAAGGTCAAGCCCGGCAGTTGTCAGTTCCAGCCCGCGCGGCACGCGTTCGAACAGAGTAACACCCAGTTCTTCCTCAAGCGCAGTCACCTGACGGCCAAGCGTCGGCTGTGCCACGCCAAGCGCACGCGCGGCTGCCGACAAAGAGCCTTCTTCGGCTGTGACCAGAAAGGCGCGCGCGCGATTCCAGTCAAAGTTTACATTTCGCCAATCCATGCAATAATGCATAGCATACCTGCTCTTCTGGTCAATTTACGCGGTACTTGCGCATGGTTAACTACATAGGCAAGCGATGTTTAACCTTAGGTGAATATGATGAAAGCAATTGTCCAAGATCGTTACGGCCCCCCGGATGTCCTAAGGATATCCGAGGTGCCGCAGCCGGTGCCAAACGCAAAAGAGCTTTTGGTGAGGGTCACGGCCAGCAGCGTCACCACGGCCGATTGGCGGCTGCGTGCCGCGGAATTTCCGGGTGTGCTGGCGGTGCCGGGTCGGTTGATGTTCGGGCTGTTTCGTCCGCGCAACAAGATCCTTGGCGGTGTTTTCGCCGGAAAGGTGGTCGAAGCCGGACAAGACGTGGACGGGTTCGTGCCGGGCGATCGGGTTTTCGGAGTGTCCGGCAAGGGCGCACACGCAGAATTTCTGACCATTGCGCAGGATGGGGCGGTCGTCCACACGCCTGACACCATCACCGATGAAGAGGCCGCAGCCACCCCGTTCGGTGCCTTGTCTGCGTTGGTATTCCTGCGCGATTTTGCCAGAATCACGCCGGGCCAGTCCGTGCTGATTATCGGTGCTTCGGGCGGTGTGGGCAGTTATGCCGTGCAGATTGCCAAACGGATGGGGGCGCATGTGACCGGTGTCGCCAGTGCGGCGAACCATCTCTTGCTGCGGAACCTTGGTGCCGACGAAATGATTGATTACCGCGCCGAGGATTTCACCGATGCGACCAATCGCTACGATGTCGTGTTCGACACTGTAGGAGCGACAGATTTCAAGGGCATTCGCGGCGCGTTGAAGCCCAAGGGCCAGTTCATCCCGCTGAACTTTGGCATGAAAGAGTTATGGCAGGCGCTTTGGGCGAGGTTTCACGGAGGTCGGCGCATCCGGATCGGGGTTAGCGGCGATCGTCGTGAACACATGCAACTGCTGGCAGGTTGGCTGTCTGCGGGCGATCTGCGCGCCGTCGTCGATACGGTCTATCCCATGGCTGATTTTGTCGAGGCACACAGTGCCGTCGAAACGCGCCATCGCAAAGGCACGGTTGTTCTGCGCATGTCCAGCACAGAAGCGAAACCTGCCGCGCCCGCCGCATGATGGACAAAACCAAAAGGCCCGACGCGTCACGGTGCGCCGGGCCTTCAATAAGCATATGCTTAGGCGGGAAAGGCTGGCCCTGTCCGGTTCAGCGCAAGGTCAGTTCACCGATTGGGCGTCCACGACGTCCTTGTCGATCGCCTTGCTCTGACGGGAAATCTCGATCCGTCGCGGTTTCAGCGCTTCGGGGATTTCGCGCTGCAAGTCGATATGCAACATACCGTCAGCATGGCTGGCCCCAATGACCCGGACGTGATCGGCAAGCGCAAAACGGCGTTCGAACGCGCGGGTGGCGATGCCTCGGTGCAGGTAACTGTGCGCAGTCTCATCGTCGGCTTTGCGGGCGGACACGACAAGCGCCTGTTCCTTTACCTCGACCGACAGATCGGCGTCACTAAAGCCGGCAACCGCGATGGAGATGCGGTAGGTGTCATCGGCGGTTTTTTCAATGTTATAGGGTGGATAGCTGGACTGGCTGACATCATTGGCCAGGGCGCGGTCCATAAGGTCGGCAATCTGATCGAATCCGACAGTTGCACGATAGAGCGGTGCAAGATCAAAGCTTCGCATGGTCATCCTCCATTGAGCGATACCTATAGCGGCCTTCCAATTGCGGACAGGCCGTGAGTTGCGCCGGAACCTGATCATCAGCGTTCCGACACTGAAATAATTGGGTGGGGCAATCGGCGATTTCAAGTCCCGGATCCGCAGATTTTCATCGCCGTCCGGTCGTCTTGCATGCAGGACGTGAGGCGCTGATAGTCCGCCACAAGGCACCGCGTGCCGGGGCAGGGGAAACACGCTTCAAGACTAAATCTTGTCACCCAGCTACAGAGCGCAGCAAAGACGCTTGAATTGCGCGGGTCAAAGCCCGCCCGATCAGGACGGTCGGCCCGCTGGCAAGGATGCATGCGCGGCCAGAAGGCTGTTTGCGATCAGTTCGGGCGTTTCGGGCCACTCGATCATCGGCGGCAATACCGGGCCACGAAAATTGGCGGCTTCGAACGCTTCGGGCAGGTCGATCTCGACATGGCCGGAGCGGAGCGCAAAATGTGCAAGGCATATGCTTTGTGCGCCCAGATCTCGGGCCGCGTCTGCGAGAAACGGCGGCTCTTCGACATAGCCTGTCACGACGCTGCGAAAACCGCATCGCGCCATCATTTTCTTAGCGAAGCGTTGTGCGCTGTTGCGGCTGGTTTTGGAAACCGCGCTGCCATGTGCTGCGATCAGCAGATCGGTTTCCGCGACCTCCCAACCCAGCGCCCCAAGCCGATCACGCAAGACCGTCTCGGCAACGTCTTCCAAGGACGGGTCCACGCCGAAGGGCGACAGCATGGTCAGGCCCAAATCGGCGGATTTTTGGGCCAGCACATTGCGCGTGAAATAGCCTTCGGCCATGAAAAACGGATAAATCATCGGCGTGCCGAGCCGCGCACATTCCTCTTCGAACCGCCCTTTGCAGGCAAGCGTCGCGCTGGAAACCTGCCAGCCGGGCAAATGCGCTGCGGCGCGCGCGGCCAGATCGGCCAGCGCGCGTTCCTGTCCCTCCGGATCAGAGGGGCTTCCATGCGCCACGATCAGTGCAGTGGGGCCGGGTGCAGTAGTTAGGGGCATGGGGCGCGCTGTTCCTGTTTCAGATCCTTGACGTCCGCTACGGAATGCTCTGACAGATGAACGTCCTGGCGATCCGGAGGATAGTGCATTATTCCAGCCGAGCGGTGCGGTCGTGCGGAATTCGTGATGCCAAGGTCGATTTTCAATGCGGTGTGACGGGTTCTCATTGTGGTCTGTCTGCTGGCTCACCCGGCAGGCACATCGCGATCATAGGCCGCAACGATGGTTCGCGCCCGCTCTGCGACATCGTTCGCGGAAAAATCGGGTTTGTAGATTCCTGTGCCCAGACCGAAACCGGACACTCCAACGGCGAACCACTCGGCGAAATTATCCGGACCCACGCCTCCAACCGCATAGGTTTTCGTGCCCTGCGGCAGTACCGCCGATATTGCCGACAGCCCCTTGGTGCCGATCAGGAAGGCCGGAAAGAACTTCAGCCCGTCTGCACCGTGGCGCAGCGCGGTAAAGCACTCGGTCGGTGTCGCGACCCCCGGATAGGACAGGATGTTCAGCGCCTTCGTCCGGTCGATGACAGCAGGGTTGCAATCGGGGGAGACGATGATCGTGCCGCCCGCGTCGTGAACCGCCGTCACCTGCTCTGGCGTCAGCACTGTGCCGGCACCCACGGTGGCTTGCCCCTCCAGACCGGACGCAAGACGTTCGATCGACGTCAGTGGGTCAGGCGAGTTCAACGGCACCTCGATGCGGTCAATCCCCGCATCGACAAGCGCGCGGCCGATCTCCAACACCTCGTCTGGCTGCACGCCGCGCAGAATGGCAATGATTTCCCGGCTCATGTTTTGCTCTCCAGTTGTGCGCGGGCGGCGCGGATGCCTGCAAGCGACAGGTCGGCGCCGTCCATAAACCGCGCAGAGACGCCTTGTTCCGCCAAGGCCGTGACGTAAAGATCGGTCAGCGCAGGCGCGCCGATAATCACCACATCACGTCCCAGCCAATAGGGTTTGGTGCCCGCCAGTTCGAGGCCAAGCAGCAGGCCGGACAGGCGCGCCCGCGATACATCCACACCGGTTCCGTTCAACAAGGAGTCTGCGCGCAGGCCGAAAAGCCACGCGCTGAAGTTCTGTGGCGATGACATGGCATCGCTGACCGCAGCGCGAAAGCTCTGCGCGTCCCAGCCGTCGCCCGTCACGGCGAACCGCAGCACCGATTGCCGCGACAACAGGGCAAAGATCTCTCCGGTCATGCAGGTGCGAAAGCTGACAATCTCGCCCGCGCTGATATGCACCCATTTGGTATGCGTGCCGGGCAGGCAAAGGATGCCGTCGAAACCCGGCTCTGTCGCCAGAAATCCGCCGATCTGGGTTTCTTCGCCGCGCATCACATCCGCTGGACCGGACTGTTTGACGCCGGGGAGGATGGATACGTCCAGCCGTGGGTCCGCAGCGGTTGCAGACACGGCATCCGCCAGACCCGGCGGCGGGCAGGGGCATGTGGCGTAGGGCGCCTCGGCCCAGCCTTGCCGCGCGCCGACCATGCCGCAGGCGATCACCGGCACTTTGCCAGTCTCGGGAAGATATTGGCCGACCAGTTCGATCAAAGCCGGTTCAAACTCCGCCGGATCAAGCGATCCCATGCCCTTGTCGCTGGACGCCGTGGCAAACGCCTCGCCCCGTTCGTCAAAGATCCAGGCCCGCACGTTCGAGGTGCCCCAATCGACGGCGATCCAGTCTGCTTGCGTCATCGTCTGTATCGTCCTTTGTTCTGCCGTCACGTCGCAAATCGCACGGGGCAGACCGCGCGAACCTATCAAGGCTTCACCACCGGTCAAGAGCGTTGCGGCTGCAAGTGCCGACCGCTCCCCCGACGTTGAAGAAAAGGCGCCAGCGCCGCCTCTATGCCCCTCTTTTCTCTAAAATGCGATCCGGCAAAGCAGGTTCCCTGCGGAGAACTCGTCGGATCACTGCGCCCATTCGCCTTGGCGGAACACCGGCACGGTGGTGCCATCGGGCAAGATGCCGTCAATATCCGTCTCTGCCCCGCCGATCATCCAGTCGACATGGATCATGCTGGAATTGCCGCCCTGCGCGGTGATCTGCTCTTCCGAAAGCTCTGCCCCGTTCAGGAAGCATTTGGAATAGCACTGCCCAAGCGCGATGTGGCAGGCGGCGTTTTCGTCAAATAGCGTGTTGTAGAACAGCAGGCCGGATTGCGAAATCGGCGAGCTATGCGGCACCAGCGCCACTTCGCCCAGGCGTCTCGCACCCTCGTCGCTGTCCAGCAGCTTGTGCAGCACGGCCTCTCCTCGGGATGCCTTGGCCTCGACGATCCGACCGCCTTCAAAGCGCACCTCGATATCCTCGATCAGGCTGCCCTGATGCGCCAGCGGTTTCGTGGCGCGGACATGGCCTTCGGTGCGGGCGGCGTGGGGTGTGGTAAAGACTTCCTCGGTCGGGATGTTGGGGTTGCAGACAATCCCGTTCTTCGACTCGGAGGCACCGCCATGCCATTCGTGACCATCGGCCAGACCGACGGTCAGGTCCGCGCCCGGCCCGGTGAAATGCAGTGCGCCAAACCGCTGGCTGTTCAGCCATTCGGTGCGCGTCCGCAGCGCGGCGTTATGGTCGGCCCATGCCGCCACGGGGTCATCATTTTGTACCCGCGATGCTGCAAAGATCGCATCGGCCAGCCTGGCCACCGCCTCATTTTCCGGCAGGTCGGGAAACACACGCCGTGCCCATCCGACCGAGGGGTAGCTGGCGATCGACCAGTTGATGTCAAAATTGGAGATCTTGCTGAGCGCGGGTTTGTAGGCGATCGAATTGGCCTTGCCTGCGCGGGATACGTTTTCGGGATCCTCGTCAGCCAGCATCATCGGATCTTCGGCAGAGATGGCCATCCGCGCGGCACCTTTGTCATAGGCGGCTGCCATGCCTTCGTACAGCCAGCCGGGCGCGCGATCAAAGCTGTCGTCAGTGGCGTTGTGATACCGCGCCAACGTGACCTCGGCATCGGAAAGGATCGGCGTGACCAGCCCGGCCCCTGCGCGATATGCGGCAGCGGCGACGCGGCGCACCAGCGGCAGGGCCTCTACAGGGGCGGTCAGCACAAGGTCCTGACCCGGTTGCAGGTTCAGCCCGGTGCGTACGGCAACCTCTGCCAGCCGGTCGAGCAGTTGTGGATCGATGGGGGACTTGGTCATGGAGATCTCCTTGCGCGGTCGCGCGCAGATTCTGTCAGGGGATGCGGAAGGTCAAGCGGATGGTAAAATCACGCCGCCGCAGGGGTGACGCGCAGGCCTTTCAGGACATCTGCCGCGATTTCGAAGGACCGGATGCGCGCGGCGGGATCGTGGATCATGCCCGTGACCATCAGCTCGTCCGGTTGATGCGTCTTGATGATTGCTGACAGCTGCCGCGCGACGGTTTCCTTCGATCCGGTGGCCGACACAGACAGCGCGTGACCGACCTGCGCCATGATCGCAGGCGGGATCTCTTGCGTGACATCCGTCACCGGACGCGGCAGCTTACCGGGGCGGCCGGTGCGCAGCCGGGCAAAGGCCAGCATCTGCGAGGATTTCAGAAATGCCGCTTCCTCGTCCGTCTCCGCGGCGCAGACCCCTGCGGCGACCATGACATGCGGGCGGTCAAGGTGAACTGAAGGCCGGAACGTGGCACGATAGGTGGCCAGCGCCTCCTCCAGCATCGCGGGTGCGAAATGCGACGCGAACGCGTAGGGCAGACCCAGATAGGCCGCCAATTGCGCACCATACAGGCTGGACCCTAGAATCCAGACCGGCACATGCGTCCCTTCGCCGGGGATGGCCTTGACCGGGGCGTTCTCTGCCGGATCGGCGAAATAGCCCAGTAGCTCCTGCACATCCTGCGGAAAGCTGTCCTCGGGTGCCATGTGGCGGCGCAGCGCGCGGGCGGTCGCCATGTCGGTGCCCGGCGCACGGCCAAGGCCAAGGTCGATCCGTCCGGGGTAAAGCGTGGCCAGCGTGCCGAACTGCTCGGCCACCACGAGCGGGGCATGGTTGGGAAGCATGATCCCGCCAGCGCCCACCCGCATCGTTTTGGTCGCGGCGGCAACATGGCCAATGACCAGTGACGTGGCAGCACTGGCGATGCCGGGCATATTGTGATGTTCGGCCAGCCAATAGCGATGATAGCCCGCACGTTCCGCGGCACGCGCCAGATCGACGGTATTGGCAAGGGCATCGGCTGCGGAGCCACCTTCGGGAATGGGCGACAGGTCGAGAAGGGAAAATTGCTGCATGAGAACCTCCGGTTGTCGCTTAGGTAAGGGGTGCAGAGGCCCCGGCCAAGACCGGGCCGGGTATTTCTCTGCCACAAGGGACGGCCTGGGGGTTCGACTTGGCGTTCAGCGAAAGTTTGGCGCGCGTTTGTCCAGGAAGGCCCGAAGCCCTTCGGCCGCGTCCGGCGTGGTCACGGACAGCGCGGCGCAAAGGCTCTCGGCAAAAAGCCCGTCTGCCTTTGACATATCGTCGATCCGCGAGATCGCATTCATCATCAGAAAATTGGACATTGGTGCATTGCGCGCGATCTTGCCCGCCAATTCGCGTGCAAGCGCCATGGATTCGCCTTCGCTCACGCTGTAATGACACAGGCCAAGCGCCAGGCCTTCGTCGGCGGAATATTTGCGCCCGGTCAGCATCATCTCTGTCATGCGATCGGCCCCGAGTATGCGCCCTACGCGCACAGTGGCACCGCCGCCGACAAAGATGCCGCGACGGCCTTCCGGCAGTTGGAACATGGTCGACGGTTCGGCAATACGCACATGCGTGGCGGCCGCGATCTCAAGCCCGCCGCCGATGACAGCGCCGTACATCGCCGAAACGACTGGCAAGCGGCCAAACTGGATCTTGTCCATCACGCTGTGCCAGTGCCGTGAATGATAAAGCGTATCTTCGCCACTGCGGGCCGTGTGTTCCTCCAGGTCGAGACCAGAGCAGAAATGCCCCCCGGTCCCGGTCAGGATCGCCACCTTTGCCCGCTCTGGCGGGTTGGAAAAGAAGGCGTCCATCTCCCTTAACAACTGATCGCACATGGCGTTGCGTTTGTCGGGGCGGTCTATCGTCAGCGTTGCGATGTCGCCATCCAGCGCGATTTTCAGCATCTCGTCGGCCAAGCAACCCTCCTGCGTCGTCGGACATCATTCCCCGGCGCGCCGAGGGCTTTCCAACCTGTTTTAGATCATAGCGATTTCTGAATAAACATCAAAGCGCTAGAGGACGTTAGCACAGGCGGCGGTTGGGGTATGCCCCGCTGTGATGGTCATTCAGGTTCGCTCAGCGTCAGCGCAATTGGCTCCAGCCCGTCTATGCCGCCAGTGATGCGGTCGCCCGCAACCACCGGCCCCACGCCAGCCGGCGTTCCTGTCAGAATGACATCCCCAGCACGCAGATGATAATAGGTGGACAGGTGCGCGACGATTTCGTCAACGGACCAGACCATCTCGGCGAGGGTGGCGTCCTGACGCGTCTCGCCGTTGACTTCCAGATGAATGCGCTGCGGGCCCAATGCACCCAGATCTTCTGCCTGACTGAGCGCCGCGAAGACCGCGCCGTTTTCCACGTCCTTGCCCAGATCCCAGGGGCGGCGGTGGTCCTTGCCCACTTGCTGCAAATCGCGCCGCGTCATGTCGAGCGCGCAGCCGTAGCCAAAGATTGTGCGGGCGGCCTCGTCACGGCTGGCACGGAAAGCCGGTGCGCCGATCGCGATTGCCAGTTCCATCTCGTAATGGAAATCTTGGGTGCCCGGCGGATAGGGAACGGTACTGCCGCTTGCCACATAAGCCGAAGGCGTCTTGGTAAAGTACCACGGCGCGTCGCGATCCACTTCATTGCCCATTTCGGCCGCGTGGGCGGCATAGTTGCGACCGACACAAAAGATCCGGTGAATCGGAAAACGCGCGGACATCCCGATCACAGGGATCGCGTTTACCTTCGGGGCGTCAAAAATATAGCCAGTCATTCTGTCGTGTCCTCGTGTCTGCTGAAAGGTATCGGAAGCGCCGTCAGAGGGTTGCGCCCATGAAATCGCACCTTTCTGCGCAAGGAGCAAGAACAGCGGGCATCGGGGCGGCGATATGATGGCCCATGCCGCTTTAATGGACGCGTGACTGGAGAACCCGAAATATCCGTCCTGTATGTGTCTGGATAAGCCGCATCATCGCTTACAAGGTCTCCCTTTATCGGATCTGCGTGAATGAGTTTGCTTTTGGGGTGAAGCGTTGTCACGAGCACAGCCCCCTTGGTCCGTCGTCGTTCGGGACAACTTATTTACCTTTCGAAAGGAAAAGAGGATTTTCGGGGTTGACGGTCCCCATCTCTCTTTCTAGATACGCCGCCTAGTGGGCCGTTAGCTCAGTTGGTAGAGCAACTGACTTTTAATCAGTAGGTCGATGGTTCGAACCCATCACGGCTCACCACTTTAATGCTTATGTGAGTAATCATCACAGAGGTCCCTTTCAGTCAGGGCGATTTTCCTTTTGCGTCAAGTTTGGGTTCGATTTGCCGGGTTTTGGGTCAAGCACCCATTGACCGGATTGCGGTAACTGCGATGAAAAGAACCCCGTCCCGACGCGGAACCAGAAGTTCTGCGTCAAGATGGCGGGTTCATTGCATGCGCCCGCGTGACGGAGACGGAAATTCAGGAGCCGGATCGGGCTCGGGGCTGGAGGTTTATGTCAGCACATGGTTAAGCAGGGGCATCAGTTTAAGCGGAGCCGACCATGCATATAGCAGTTTTGATCGCGCGTCAGGGTGGCTTGGACCCGGCATTGGCAGAAGCGTTGCGCAATGCCTGGGGCGGTTCGGATGTCAATTGGCTGGCACCGGATGAGGCGGCGGAGTTCGCGATGGAACAGGTGCCGGACAATATCTGGCAGGTCTGGGAGGATCTTCAACAGCAGGGTGTCGATCTGGTTGTTTTGCCCGCAAAAGGCCGGCGCAAGAAAATGCTGCTTGCCGATATGGACTCGACCATGATCCAGCAGGAATGCATCGACGAACTGGCCGAAGAGGCTGGTGTCGGTGCCCATGTCAGGGACATCACCGCACGCGCGATGAACGGCGAACTGGATTTCGAAGGCGCGCTGACCGAACGGGTGGCGCTGCTTGAAGGGCTGGATGTCGCGGTGATCGACAAGGTATTGGACGCGCGCATCACGCTGATGCCCGGCGGCGCGCAACTGGTCGCGACGATGAAGGCGCAGGGCGGCCATGCGGCGCTGGTTTCTGGCGGATTTACCGCTTTCACCGAGCGGGTCGCATCCCTATTGGGGTTCGACGAAAATCGCGCGAATACGTTGATTGTCGCGGATGGGAAGCTGAGCGGCGACGTTGGGCGGCCCATTCTGGGACGTGAAGCCAAGATCGAGGCGCTGGAACAGATCTCTGCAAGGCTGGGGATTGCAGAGGCGGATGTGATCGCGGTGGGTGACGGGGCTAACGATCTCGGCATGTTGGGCCGCGCCGGGACCGGTGTGGCGTTGCATGCCAAACCAAGCGTGCAGGCGCAGTGCGATCTCCGTATCAATCACGGTGATCTGACAGCGCTGCTTTACCTGCAAGGCTATACAAAGTCGGAATTTGTGTCGTAGATTTCAGGCCGGAAAAAGCGTGTGCGGAGGGCGGACAAAGCCGACTTCCAGCCCGCGCCGGTTCAGCAATGTCGGTGTCATGAAGTTCACGACATCCGGATGGTCCGCATCCAAAACGTCCATCTGAACCAATGTCGCGGCGATGGCGCATTCGGCAGCGCGAGTGGCACCGTCAGCCGCCTTGACGGCAATGCCCATGCCGCGGCCCGGCAGAATGGCGATGAAAACACCCTCGGCCCCGGTCTTGGCGACAAGCGGCTCTTTCGCGGCCCGCATCAGCAAAGTGCAGGCGCGGCCCTTTCCCGCAACATGTTCCGGCCAGGCGCGCATGGCGGCGGCCAGACGGGCAGCGGCGCGGCTTAGCGTGTCGTTCCGGCTGTGGGCTGTAGCGAAAAACGCCATTGCACGGGCAAGCGCATGCATTGACGTCGCGAAATTCGGCGCCGAGCAGCCGTCAATGCCAAAGCCCGGCGAAGTCATGCCGGTGACCTCTTCAAATGCGTCGCGGCAGGCCGTCTGCACGGGATGATCCGGGTCGACATAGTCAGCGCCTGCACCAATATGCTGCGACAGCGTCAGAAATCCCGCATGTTTGCCCGAACAATTGTTATGTACCTGACAAGGTTTCCGACCGTCGCGAATCATCTCAAAGCGCAGGGCCTTGTCGCGGCTTGGCTCGGTCCCGCAGCGAAGGTCGTCATCGCCAAGACCAAGGTCCGCAAGCCAGCGATTGACCTCTGTCACATGCAGCGGCGCGCCGGAATGCGAGGCGCAGGCCAGCGCCAGACGCGTTTCGCTTAAACCCAGCGCATCGGCGGCACCGGAGGTCACCAAGGGCAGCGCCTGGACCATCTTGCACGAACTGCGCGGAAAAATCACGGCTTCGGGGTCGCCAATCGCCTGAACCACCTGACCGGAGCCATCGCATACCACGATGTGCCCCAGATGCTGGCTTTCCAGCAAGGGGCCGCGCCACGCTTCGCAGATTGGTTGAGGTTGGGTCATAGGCGGGCCTTTGCAGTCTGGGCGCGGTCACGGCGAATTTATGCCGCCGGGGTCTTTCGTCCGTATCGCGATTCAGGCTAGAATGCTTTTATCGAGAAGGAAACGGGTGTTTCCCGCAATAATCAAAGGCCGCTGGACGGTTGGGACATCCGAACGTAATTGAGGCTTAGGACAGCTGGAGGCTGGACATATGATTTCACGTTTTGCGCGTTTGGCAGCCGCGGCTTTCATGGCACTGGCCGCGACTGGCGTTGCCGCGCAGCAAGAAAGCACCAATCAGGTCAACGCGATCACCGATTGGAGCGTTTTTGAGGGCAACGACCCCCGCGAATGCTGGGCCGTCACGACCTACAAGGAAAGCGTCAACACCAAGGGTGGGCGCGTTGTGGCCGTGACCCGAGGCGACATTCTGCTTATGGTGTTTTACCGCCCCGGTGCCGAAGTGCAGGGACAGCTGGCCTTTACCGGCGGGTATCCCTTCGCGGGCGGATCAACCGTTAACGTCAATATTGGCGGCACGGAATTCGAACTGATCACCGATGGCGAATGGGCCTGGCCCGCATCGCCGCAGGATGATGGCAAGATCGTGGCTGCGATGAAGCGCGGGGCCGATGCCGTGCTGACAGCACAATCTTCGCGCGGGACACAGACCAAGGATACGTTCTCCTTGCTGGGGTTCACCGCCGCGATCGAGGATGCCGAAAAGCGCTGCGCCAGCTAACGCTTTCCGTATGCCACTGTGACAATGAAGCAGGCCTTTCCGCATCGGAAGGGCCTTTTCGTACTTGGCCCTTTGGCTTTGCCGCGCGAATCCTATATGTACCCGCATCCACCTTCAAAGGACGTAGACCATGCCCGCCAGCGCGCCGATCACGCAAGACGTTGCCACCATTCCACGCAAGATGCCGGAAGGGCCGGTGAATCTTGTCGGGTTGACGCGGGACGGGCTGCGCGCCGCGCTGATCGAGGCGGGCACACCGGAGAAGCAAGCCAAGATGCGCGCCGGTCAGATCTGGCAATGGCTTTATCATTGGGGCGTGCGCGATTTCGACCAGATGACCAACCTGTCCAAGGATTACCGCGCGATGCTGGCCCGGACCTTCGTGATTTCACTGCCAGAGGTGGTGACACGGCAGGTGTCGAATGACGGCACGCGCAAATATCTGGTGCGGATTGCGGGCGGGCATGAAGTAGAGGTGGTCTATATCCCCGAGACGGATCGCGGGACGCTGTGCATTTCCTCTCAGGTCGGGTGCACGCTGACCTGTTCGTTCTGTCACACCGGCACGCAAAAGCTGGTCCGCAACCTGACCGCAGCAGAGATTGTCGGGCAGATCATGTTGGCGCGAGACGACCTGGACGAATGGCCGAAACCCGGTGTCGGTGCTAACGACGCTGGCCCCCGCCTTCTGTCCAATATCGTTCTGATGGGGATGGGAGAGCCGCTATATAACTTTGAGAACGTCCGCGACGGGATGAAGATTGCGATGGACCCCGAGGGGATTTCGCTGTCGCGCCGCCGCATCACGCTGTCAACCAGCGGAGTCGTTCCCGAGATTGCCAAGACGGCGGAAGAGATCGGATGTCTGCTGGCCGTCAGCTTTCACGCCACCACGGACGAGGTGCGCGACAAGCTGGTGCCGATCAACAAGCGCTGGAATATCGAGACGCTTTTGAACACGCTGCGTGAATACCCGCGTCTTTCGAACTCTGAACGGATAACGTTTGAATATGTGATGCTGAAAGGGGTGAATGACAGTGACGAGGACGCGCATCGGCTGATCAAGCTGATCGAGGGCATCCCCGCCAAGATCAACCTGATCCCGTTCAACGAATGGCCGGGCGCGCCATATGAACGGTCGTCAAACAACCGCATTCACGCGTTTGCGGATATTATCTACAAGGCCGGATATGCCTCGCCAATCCGAACCCCCCGGGGCGAGGACATTATGGCCGCCTGTGGCCAGTTGAAATCCGCGACAGAGCGGGCCCGCAAGTCCCGCGCGCAGATCGCGAAGGAAACCGGTCTGTAAATTCAATTCAAGCGTGGCGCGGTTCCGGAGGGGTTCCCAAGCCGCGCCATATGGTCCGCTCAGATTTAGGCCAGCAGGTCGTAGATCTGGCCGGCGATCTGTATGTTGATCTCGGTCTGATCGCCGCCATCAACCAATGCCCAGAGTTTTTGCCCCGTGGGTTTGTATCCGATGAAGGCTTCGGCGACATTGGGATCGTCCGCCCCTGGCGTGATCGCGAAATTCACAACGTAATCCGAGGCTGAAGATCCGCGGATGCCGCTGAGCAAAACGTCACCCTGCGCGGCGTTGTAGTCCTTCACCCAATCCGTGTTGTGAAGTTTGATCCCGGCATGGAAAAACAGGTCGGCACCAGTGCCGCCGTGCAGCCGATCGTGACCAAAGCCGCCATTGATGAAATCATCGCCGTCGCCGCCGATGATCTTGTCACCCCAATCCGATCCGCTCAGGACATCATCGCCGTTGCCGCCATGGAGCGTATCTGCGCCGAAGCCGCCAATAATGGTGTCGTTGCCATCGTCGCCATGCAATCTGTCATTGCCATATCCGCCGTCGATATGGTCATTGCCACGGCCCGCAAACACATCGTCACGCCGGTCTCCGCTTGTGTCACCGCCCATGATCGAGTCGTTGCCATCCCCGCCTATGATCGTATCCTCGCCGTCGCCGCCCAGCATGATGTCGGCAAAGCGTGATCCGTTCAGGCGGTCATTGCCGAGGCCACCCAGAAGCGTTGTGGACGGGCCCGTCGACGTCAGGACGTCGTCGCCCTTGTTGCCGTTCAGAGTTTCCGTGCCATCCCTGCCGACGATGGTGTCGTCTCCGGCAAGACCGGCGATATAGGCTCTGCCATAGTCAGATTGCATATAGTTGCTGATCTGCGCCCCAAGCGGCACGTCGATTTCCATATGATCAAAGACAAACCCGTCAACCAGATAGATTTCGTCCGCATTTGGGTCGTCGAGGTCAGAAATGAAGTCGCCGGTCGCGCGGAGGATTTCGGTATTGTCAGGCGCACGCAGGATCACGTTGTCGATCCGAAGGCCGCTCAATGCGCTCGAGTCCCCGCTTACGTCGTCGCCAAACAAGCTAAGCATCGGCACTGCACTTCCCAGATCGGTTGGGAACCGTCCGTTGACCGACAGTGTGAAATCGTCGATTCTAACGCTCACTGTATTCCGGCTGAAGCTTGCCGAAATCAGTTCGGTGCCGGATTGCGAAAGTGACAGGCTGGTGACCTGATAGGCGGCAAGCACCGCGGTCTGTTCGGCGATTTCCGCATCGGTCAGGTACTCTGAATCCGACAGTGAAATGATCGCAAACATGGTTTCAAGTATGTCTGGCAGGCTGGTCGGCAGCGCCCCTCTGATGTCCAGTCTGATGTCGTCATACCGGACCTGTAAGGACGACGGTGTAAGGCTGATGCCCAGAACTTCGGTCCCGTGATCTGTGAAGGTCAATCCCGAGACTGTCCCCCGGACGGTTCCATCTTCAAACGCGCGGCTCAGCGCCTCGATCGATGAGGTCGGTGCAAAGCCGCGACCAAGGATGTTCATCGCATAGCCATTATCACTGAATGACAGCCTGTTTGACGACAGCGAGACGTCAGGGTCATCGCCGAATACCGGATCGAACGACGCCAAAGAGTCGTCGAAAGACAGCGCCCCCAGCGCACTGAGGTCGAAATCGTCGAAGTAGTCGAGATTGCGGGATGAAACGCTGACCGTTACCGTCATATTAATGCCTCGTTAAAGAATGTTTGTCGTGGTGGAATATGCCCTGACGCGAATTGCGTCACAACTTCAATAATGATTGTGGTTTATTTTTGACAGAAGGTTCGGCTTTCCGTCATTTCGTGGGTCAGCCCGGAATGATTTCGAACTTCGTCACATCGACCATACCGCGATCGGTGATTTTCAGTGCCGGGATGACGGGCAGGGCAAGGAAGGCCAGTTGCAGGAAGGGTTCTTCCAGCACGACACCAAGCTCTTTGGCCGCTGCGCGCAGGTCCGTCAGCCGGTCGCGGACCTCTTCGAATGGTGCAAGACTCATCAGCCCCGCGACGGGCAGGGCGAGTTCTGCCAGGATATTTCCATCGCAGACGACAACAAACCCGCCTTCGATCTCTGCCAGCCGGTTCGCCGCCACCGCCATGTCGGCATAATCCGCGCCGACACAGGCGATATTGTGATGATCGTGGCAGACGGTCGAGGCAATTGCCCCTTTCTGAAGCCCGAATCCACGGACAAAGCCGGTGGCGATATTGCCGTTTTTTCCGTGCCGTTCGACCACCGCAATGCGGATCAGGTCGCGGGTGGTATCGGGGGCCTTGTCACCATCGACGATGGCAATGTCTTCGGTCAGATGCTGGGTGATGATCTTGCCTTCGACAATGCCGATCACATCGGTTGCTTCGCGGTTTCCGGTGCTGCGGAAACTTGCCTCTGTCAGCTTTGGCGCAGTGACAGAGGCGCGGCCGACGGGTTCGACATGACCTCGTGCGTCAAAAGCGGCGGTGCCGACGCGCACCCCGCCGCAAAACACCATTTGGGCGTCGCACTGTTCCAGGCTGTTCAGCGCCACGATATCGGCACGCTTGCCGGGGGCGATCAGCCCGCGATCCTTCAGGCCGAACGCCTCTGCCGCTGACAGGGACGCAGCGCGATAGGCCGCGATCGGCGACGTGCCAAGCGCGATCAGCGTGCGGATCATGTAATCAAGATGGCCATATTCAGCGATGTCCAGCGGGTTGCGATCATCTGTGCACAGGCACATGTAAGGCGCTGTTCGTTCTGTCAGCACGGGCTGCAACGCGTGCAGATCCTTGGAAACAGACCCTTCGCGGATCAGCACGCGCATGCCTTTTTGCAACTTTTCACGGGCCTCTTCGGCCGTGGTCGCCTCGTGTTCAGTGCCGATCCCCGCAGCGATATAGGCGTTGAGGTCGCGCCCCGAGAGTTGCGGACAGTGCCCGTCCACATGGCCACCTTCGAACAGGCGCAGCTTGGCCATCGCCTGCGGGTCGCGGTGAATGACGCCAGGATAGTTCATGAATTCGGCCAGCCCGATGCCCGACGGGAGGCCCATCAGCCCGGCCAGATCCTCGGCCAGGATTTCAGCACCGGCGGTTTCCATATGCGTGGAGGGCACGCAAGAGGACAGCTGAACCTTGATATCCATGACCGTGTGTTCGCTGGCCTGCTGGAAATAGCGGATGCCATCGGTGCCCACGACATTGGCGATCTCATGCGGATCACAGATGGCGGTGGTCACACCGCGCGGCGCAACACAACGATCAAATTCAAAGGGCGTGATGCAGGACGATTCAATATGCAGATGCGTGTCAATGAAGCCTGGCACCAGTATCAGCCCACTGACGTCAATCACCTCGCGGCCCTCGTAATTGTCACAGGTGCCGACGATGGTGTCGCCAAGAATGGCCACGTCGCCGTCCAGCAATTCGCCTGTGATGAGGTCCAGAATCCTGCCGCCACGCAACACGGTATCTGCGGGCTGATCGCCACGTCCTGCGGCAATGCGGGTTTCCAGTTCTGGCATGTGGGCCTCCTGTTGCGTCGCCCCCAGCAGAGCGGAAAGTCGCATAAAGGTCCAGTGGTCGCCTGCAACCAAATTACGCCGTTGTGCGACGAACATTCAGTTGCACGGGCCCGATGCATAACACATCGCACATTGGGCGCGTCGTTCATCGCGCGGTGCATGGGCGCGCTGGCAATTCGGGGTCAATGTTGCCTGCGTCTTCGACAACTTTCGGAAAACGGTGTCGAAACAAGCCGAAAGCTGGCCAAGGCACCCGTCTGCCCAGAGCGTTTTCGACAAAGACGGGTGGTGATCTTGCGGAGGCATGGGGACGAATCAAGGGTCGGATGCCCGCATACTCACGCAGAAATAGCATGGGCCTAATTGTTGACAGGTGACGAGCCGGGTGCGTAGATTTCGACTTGGGGGGAGAAAAAAAGACATGCCTGAAAGCACAGGTTGGACTCGCAGAAGAACTGTAAAATGCACTGCGAGCTTTGTCATTGGACATAGCCATGCAGAGGGTATTGACCGCCGCCGATTTGGGGTGGGCAACGATTCCGTGCGCCCGCTCTCGACGTTCGGCACTTTTATGGCGTCGCCTTCTTTCCGGGTGCCCAAGAAGCAGGTTTGCCGGGGTCGCGAGACGCGACAGAACGCGCCGCGCCGCAGATCGGCCCAGCACGCATCACGAATTTCCGAACGGCCGCGCGCGGTTGGTCGCCCGCTTGCGCGGCGTTTTCAGAAGCAAAATGTTCTGGTGCAAGCGACAAAAACCTCTTTCGCCGAATGCGTGGCTTTTGCTGAAATGCCGGATCACCGCCGGGAGGCCGTAGCCGTCATCTCGACGGATCACAGTGCATCTCTGGCGTTGACCTTTGCAATCCATGCGGTCATCGTTCGGATAGTTATGCCAAACGACCTCCACATATGCGTCGCGAACCTGGCGTTCGAGGGGACGATGTTCACTATGTCGAACGACAACATGAACCGTGATGTCTTGGCGAGTGCGCGAAACATCGAAGTGCAAAACCGGACCCTGCAAGAGTTCGGTCGATCTGATCAAGAAACTGGAACCAACGTAAAGGAGTATATCTATGTTTAACAAATTGGGACTGGGCGCTGCTGTCATGGTCGCGGGGGTCGCGATGGCACCTGCTGCGATGGCGCAGGATTTCATCACCATCGGGACCGGCGGCGTGACCGGTGTCTATTACCCGACCGGAGGTGCAATCTGCCGTCTGGTCAACAAGGGCCGCAAGGATCATGGCATCCGTTGCTCTGTAGAGTCGACGGGTGGTTCGGTTTACAACGTCAACACAATCCGCGCGGGCGAGCTTGAATTCGGCGTCGCACAGTCGGACATCCAGTATAATGCCTATGAAGGTGTCGAGCAGTTCGACGGCGAACCGTTTGAAGGTCTGCGCTCGGTATTCTCGATTCACCCAGAGCCGTTCACAGTTGTGGCGCGCGCCGATGCAGGCATCTCCTCTTTCGAGGACCTCAAGGGCAAGCGCGTGAACATCGGCAACCCCGGGTCCGGCCAGCGCGCGACGATGGAAGTTCTGTTGGAGGCAATGGGCTGGAGCGCTGGAGACTTCGCTTTGGCGACAGAGTTGAAAGCGGCAGAACAGTCCGCAGCACTTTGCGACAACCAGATTGACGCGATGGTCTACACGGTCGGTCACCCTTCCGGGTCCATTCAGGAAGCCACCACAGCGTGCGATTCCGTCCTGGTTAACGTAACTGGCGAAACCGTTGATAAACTGGTCGCGGATTATCCGTTCTACCGCGTCGCGACGATCCCGGGTGGTATGTACCGTGGATCGGATGAGGACGTCACAACCTTCGGTGTTGGTGCCACCTTGGTGTCTTCGGCTGATGTGTCCGAGGATGCGGTCTATGCTCTGACATCTGCGGTCTTCGAGAACTTCGACGACTTCAAGCAGCTGCACCCGGCTTTCGCCAATCTCACCAAGGAAGAGATGGCAAATGACGGTCTTTCCGCGCCGCTGCATCCGGGTGCCGAGAAATACTACACTGAGGCTGGCCTGATCGAATGATTGGCTGACCATATCGGGGGGCGATTGCGCCCCCCGAATTCGTTTAGAGTATATTTTTCGCCAATAGGAGGCTGACGGATGGCCGATACCAAGAACCGGGCTTTGTCCGAAGAAGAGCTACAGGATCTCGTTACATCGTCAGATTCCGGCGCGCGCAGTCCGCAAGGCAGCGTTGCACTGTTCATGGCTGTTGTGGCGTTGGTCTGGTCTCTTTTCCAGGTTCTCCTGGCATCACCAGTGTCAAACCTTCTGCTTCCGGGCGATATCATCAACAATTCGCGTCAAATCCATCTGGCATTCGCAGTCTTCCTGGCGTTCATGGCCTATCCGGCACTGAAATCCAGCCCAAGACATTATATTCCGATTCAGGACTGGGCCATGGGCCTCTTCGGCGCGTTCCTCGCGCTTTATGGTTATTTCTTCTATGAAAAGATCGTCTCGTCCGGTGGCCTGGCTGACGACACTGACAAGTGGTTCGCGCTGGCCGGACTGATTATCCTGTTCGAGGGTGCGCGTCGCGCGCTTGGCCCGGCCATGGCGATCATCGCCACGATCTTCCTGCTATATGTTTTCTTCGGTGCGTCCGCTGCCGTCCCGGAAGTCATCCGCTGGAAAGGTGCCTCGCTGCAAAAGGCGATGAGCCACATGTGGATCACCTCGGAAGGCGTGTTCGGGATCGCGCTGGGGGTTTCAACGAAATTCGTCTTTCTCTTCGTGTTGTTCGGCGCGCTGTTGGACAAGGCGGGTGCGGGCAACTACTTCATCAAGATGGCTTTCGGCGCGCTTGGCCACCTGCGCGGTGGCCCTGCGAAAGCGGCTGTTGTCGGCTCTGCGGCAACCGGCCTCATTTCGGGTTCTTCAATTGCCAACGTGGTCACAACCGGGACATTCACCATTCCGCTGATGAAGCGCGTGGGCTTTTCGTCTGAAAAGGCCGGCGCGGTTGAGGTTGCTTCTTCGGTGAACGGTCAGATCATGCCGCCCGTCATGGGGGCCGCAGCCTTCCTGATGGTTGAATATGTCGGCATTTCCTATGTCGAGGTCATCACGCATGCCTTTCTGCCTGCGGTGATTTCCTACATCGCGCTGGTCTATATCGTGCATCTTGAAGCGGTAAAGCTGAACATGCCGACGCTGGGCGATCGCGTTGTCAGCATGGGCAAGACCGTCGGCGGTATGGCGGCGTTCTTCGTGGGTTTCGCGGCGCTGTGCTACGGCACGAAATATCCGGTTGCCCTTGTCACATCCTTGATGCCCGAGGGCGCGGCATGGGTTCTGGCAGCACTGACCTTTGCAGCCTATCTCGTGTTGTTGTACCTCGCAGCACAGGTTCCGGATCTGGAACCTGACGACCCCAATTCCGAAGACGTGACCCTGCCGGTGGTGGGCGAAATCTACAAATCCGGCCTCTATTACCTGCTGCCGATCATCGTGCTGGTCTATTTCCTGATGATCGAGCAGAAATCGCCGGGTCTATCCGCATTCTGGGCATCCTTCCTGTTGTTTGGCATCTTGCTGACGCAGCGACCGCTGAAAGCGATGTTCCGCGGCGAAAGCGAAGTATTCAACGCCTTCAAGCTGGGTGTTCTGGATCTTATCAGCGGAATGATCGACGGCGCGCGCAACATGATCGGCATCGGTCTGGCAACCGCCACTGCGGGCGTGATCGTCGGCACGGTGACGTTGACCGGTGTGGGTCAGGTCATGGCCGATCTGGTCGAATTCCTGTCGGGCGGGAACCTGATCCTGATGCTGGTTATGGTGGGTATCCTCAGCCTCATCCTTGGGATGGGCCTGCCGACGACCGCCAACTACATCGTCGTCAGTTCGCTGATGGCGGGAGTTGTGGTGGAGTTGGGGGCACAGTCGGGGCTGATCGTTCCGCTTATCGCGGTGCACCTCTTCGTGTTCTACTTCGGCATCATGGCGGATGTGACGCCGCCCGTGGGGCTTGCCAGCTTTGCCGCTGCTGCGGTGTCTGGCGGGGATGCGATCCGCACAGGGTTCATCGCCTTCTTCTACAGCCTGCGGACCGTGGCGCTGCCCTTCATGTTCATCTTCAACACCGATCTTCTGCTGATCGACGTGGGATGGGTGCAGGGCATCATCATCTTCATTGTCGCGACCATCGCCATACTTGTTTTCACGGCGGGTACGATGGGCTGGTTCCTCACCAAGTCGCGGATCTGGGAAAGCGTCGCACTGGTGCTGATTGCCTTCGTTCTGTTCCGGCCGGGAATTGTGCTGGACAGGTTCCAGCCGCCCTACGCGGATTTCGAAGCGTCGCAGCTTGAACAGGTTCTGGACGAGGCCGAAGTCGGCGATGTCGCCCGGATCCGGGTCTTCGGACCGGACTTCCTGTCCGGGGAAGCGTCGGAGACAACCTTGGTTCTTAATATCGAAAGCGAGGGCACAGGTGCCGAACGTCTGGACGGCAAGGGCATTGTCCTGGTCCAGGATGAGGAGGGGCGCACCGTGATGGAAGAGCCGTTCCCGACGTCGCCTTTCTTTGATGTGCTTGGCAGCTTCGATTTCTACGGTGATAATCCTGTGGAAATCACCCGCGTTCGGGTGCCCGCCGACCAATGGCCGAAAGAGCTTATCTTCATTCCGACACTTCTCTTGCTGGGTTTGATTGCCTATTTGCAACATGCGCGTAGTGGTCGCGAAACCGAAGGAGCTATCGCATGAGTAAATCTGTTTTGTGCGCGGTGGACATCAACGAAACCGGACAGGAGGTGCAGGTTCTAGAGCGCGCGGCGCAGCTGGCGGTTCTGGATGGCGCGTCATTGGATGTGGTGACCGTGGTGCCTGATTTCGGCAGCAGCATGGTTGCTGGCTTCTTCGAGGCGCATCATCACGAAAAAGCGGTGAAGCACGTCAGTCAGGAGCTGCACAAGTTCGTTGAAAATATTCTGGGCGCGGAAAATGCAAAAAACGTGCGCCACATCGTGTCGACCGGAAAAGCCTACGAGGAAATCCTCAAAGTCGCCCGAGAGACAACGCCCGAACTGATCGTGCTGGGCGCGCATAAACCGGACCTCAAGGATTACCTTTTGGGACCAAATGCGGCGCGCGTCGTTCGATTTGCAAAATCCTCGGTCTATGTGGTCCGGTAAAGCGCAAATTTCCTGAGAAGGCGGGGGCGTCAGCCTTTTGCCTTCTCGCCCAATGCCCGGAATTGGCTGACTGTCATCGTCGTTGACAGCATCTCCGGATCAGTGACCACCTCGATCACAGATGGCAGGCCCGATGCGCGCGCGCGCGCAAATGCTTCTCCAAAGGCTTCAGTGGTCTCCACGCGCTCGCCATGCCCGCCATAGGCGCGCGCCAGCGCCGCGAAGTCTGGATTAGCCATCTCTGTCCCGGAAACACGACCGGGATAAGTCTTTTCCTGATGCATCCGGATTGTCCCGTACCGCCCGTTATTGACCACAATCGTGATCACTGCAGCGCCGTGCTGCCGTGCTGTCGACATCTCGTTCAATGTCATCTGGAAGCAGCCGTCGCCCGCCAGACATACCACCACCCGGTCCGGGTGCTGCAATTTGGCCGCGATCGCCGACGGAAAGCCATATCCCATAGAGCCGGATGTGGGCGCCAGCTGCGCATCATATTGGCGGAACTGGTAATAGCGGTGGATGAATGCCGCATAGTTACCGGCTCCGTTGGTGATGATCGCATCATCGGGCAGCGTGTCGGACATCCAGCGCAGCACTTGTTCCAGTTTCACTGCGCCGGGGGTTTCCTGAGGTTCGCGCCATGCCTCATAATCGGCGCGGGCAGAGGCGGTCCATTCGGGCCAGCCCTGATTGCCGGGCAGTTCTGCCAGCACCTCAAGGGCGGCAGGGGCGGCGCAGGCCAACGACGCTTCCACGCCATAAACGGCACCGATCTCATCCGGATCAGGCAGCACATGCAAAAGCGATTTGTTCGTGTCGGCGGGGTCGGGCAGGGTATAGCCGGCCGTTTCAATATCACCGAACCGCGTACCAAGTAGCAATAAGCAGTCCGAGTCGCGGACCCGCCGTGACAGCTTGGGGTTGGCACCGACGCCCAGATCGCCGACATAACAGGCATGACGATTGTCAAGATGCCCCTGCCTGCGGAAACTGACAGCGACCGGGATATTCTGCGTTTCAGCAAACCGCGCGAGATTCAATGCCGCCGCCGCGCTCCAGCCGGGACCGCCTGCGACGACCAAGGGCCGCTCGGCGCGATGCAGCTTGTCCAGCAGCGTCTGTACGTCTTCGTGCGCCGGTCGGCCGATGGCGGCACCCGTGCCGGAGAAATCCGGCACCTCTGCGCCGGCTGACAGCATATCCTCTGGCAGCGCCAACACGACCGGACCGGGCCTTCCGGAGGTCGCAACACGGAAGGCCCGCGCGACGTATTCAGGGATGCGGGCGGTCTCTTCGATTTCCGCGACCCATTTCGCCAGTGATCCGAACATGGCGCGATAATCGACTTCCTGGAACGCCTCTCGGTCACGGTGTCCGCGGGCGATCTGGCCGACAAACAACACCATCGGTGTGCTGTCCTGTCGCGCGACATGTATGCCGGCGCTGGCGTTCGTAGCCCCCGGCCCGCGCGTTACGAAAGCGACACCGGGTCGACCAGTCAGCTTGCCATGCGCCTCAGCCATCATTGAGGCGCCGCCCTCGTGTCGGCACACGACGTTCTGGATACCACTGTCATGAAGCCCGTCGAGCGCGGCAAGAAAACTTTCGCCTGGCACAGAGAACACCCGCTCGACACCGAGTTTTACAAGCTGATCCGTGAGGATTTGACCGCCGTGCCGTTTCATCTGCCGCTCCGAGTTTGATAAGGTTTGGCAAACCTTGGGACACTGATCCGGCGAGTGCAAGCCGACAAGGGTCTTGCACTGGGCCGCACCCCAGCTACGTTCGGACGACAACCTGTTCAGAGGACTTATATGACCGAACTTGCCCTGCTGGGAATATCCGGCTCGTTGCGTGCCGCATCGACCAATACAAAGCTTGTCCATCAGGCTGCGCGCCATTTCGGGACAGCGCAATTCATGCTGGCCGATCTACATCTGCCGCTTTTTGATCAGGACATTCAGGATGGACCGGGTATTCCACCCGAGGTGCAGCTTTTGGCGGATCAGATCGCCTTTGCGGACGCTGTGGTGATCTCTACTCCAGAGTATAACAAGGCGATATCAGGCGTTTTGAAGAATGCTCTTGATTGGGTCAGCCGCACGGAAGGCAACCCCTGGAGGGACAAGCCGGTTGCTGTGATGTCCTCTGCGGCCGGTCGGGCAGGGGGCGAAAGGTCTCAATGGGTGCTGCGTCTGTGCCTGAACCCATTCCGGCCGCATGTGTTGCCTGGTCCGGAGATGCACCTTGCCGGCCCGACAAGGGAATTCACCGAAGATGGTGAATTGCCAAACGAGCTGTATCAAAAGGTATTAAAGGAATTGATGAAAGAGTTGCGGTCCGAAGCGTTGCGCCGCAAACCTTAACCGGAAACAAAAAGGGCCGCGAAATAGCGACCCTCTTTGTTGGCTCGGATGGTAGAGCTCAGCAGCCAGTACCGCGCAGGACCACACCTACTGTGCGCAGCATGACCTTCAGGTCGGTGCGCATCGAAAGGTCGTTCAGGTAGTCCGCGTCAAAGGAGGCGCGGTCAGCAAAGCTCGATTTGTTCCGAGCAGAAATTTGCCAGAACCCGGTGATACCCGGACGCAGTGCGTAATAGGCCGTTCCAGGATAAAGGCGACGCTGGCACAGCATCATAGGCCGCGGACCAACCAAAGACATGTCGCCCTTCAGGACGTTCCAAAGCTGGGGTAGCTCGTCCAAGGAGGTCTTGCGGATAAAGCGCCCAACAAAAGTGATGCGCGGATCATGGACCAGCTTTTGACTATGATCCCATTCGGCGCGCGCTGCGGGGTTCTCGTCCAAAAAGGCGGACAATGCGCGATCCGCGTTCGGCACCATGCTCCGCAGCTTCCACATCCGGAAGGTCTTGCCGTTCCGGCCGATGCGTTTTTGAAAATAGATCGGGCTTCCGCCATCCAGCAGGATCAAGGGCACAAGGATCACCATGATCGCCAGCAGTGGCAGGATGGCAATAATTGCCAGAACGATGTCCAAAAAGCGTTTGCCGGAAGTTTCATAAAACGGTCGGCGCGCAGAACGGATCACGATTGGCCGATCAATGAACACTTCAGGTTCAGCGTTCGGCAACATATTTCTCATATGCAAGGTCACAAAAAAAGTCCTCTCAGAAGGCACACAACTATGGGTAACAAATCATCCGTAGAACCCACCAAGAGCGACATCATTGCATCGCAACATGCGATACAGTGAACCAACAAGACGCCGTATAACGGCATGTTGGACGATCTTGGCATCAATGGGTTTTACAAAACTTACCCTCACTCCAAACGACACACACCAGCCCCCAAGTGCATTCAGACGAACTAAGAAAATTTCTCATTAAATTCGTTCATCTGATGGACTTATGGCGACCACGATTGTTTCCATCAACAGGCGAGCGATCACACATCTCTGGGTTGAAAATCACCGCCGAAACGGCCACTGCCGGACGGGTTAGTTAGGTGCACGGCGCACTTTCTTGAAGGGGAAATCCGGTAGGTTTGCGTCACGATTTCGTTCGCTTTCAAGCCGGATTTCCGAATGTCCGATCGAGTGCGAGATCGCCGTTTTTTCCAAAGGAGGATAAACAGTCTAGTTTTCTAACGCTTTCCTTTGATTTTTTGGGTAAAGTGGACGCTTAGCTACCAAAGCTCTGACGAAAACAGAGCCATGGAGGTCCCGAGAGTAGGTACGACGCATGTGGTAACGATCACGTCATGCTGACGGTAAATGGACAAAAAGGACTCTACAAAAAGGCGAGTAGGGACGCGGCCGGGAAAAACCAGAGATGCAGCGAGACACTACAAATCTTACGATATGTTACAGAAAATGTGTCAAGTTGATCGGCTTCGTGACCAATTTTCCGAATCGCTGCTGCTACTTCACGACAGCGCTGACACGATTCGGCGACAATGTGACGTGTAATGGCGTCAGTTTTTGATCCTTCACCGCGGTTGCAAGCGGCATAGCGAAGGACTATTTCGCATCAACCGGATTATGAAGCAGGAGCGAAGTCGTGGCCAATACTCTGTATCAGGGCGATCTGCCTGATGACCTGCAGTTTGGGCCTGTTGTTGCAATTGATTGCGAGACGATGGGCCTGCATCCGCATCGTGACAGGCTGTGTGTCGTACAACTGTCTGCCGGCGACGGCAATGCGCATTTGGTCCAGATCGCCAAGGGTCAAAACGCAGCGCCGAACCTGTGCCGGATGCTGGAGGATCCAGAGGTCCTGAAGCTGTTCCATTTCGGGCGGTTTGACATCGCTGCATTATACAATGCGTTTGGCGCGCTGACGGCACCGGTCTACTGCACCAAGATCGCATCCAAACTGGTGCGTACCTATACGGACCGACATGGGCTCAAGAACCTGTTGCAAGAACTGCTGAACATCGACATTTCCAAACAACAGCAATCGAGCGATTGGGGAGCTGATGAATTGAGCCGCGCGCAGATCGACTATGCGGCTTCCGACGTCTTGTATCTGCACCGTCTGCGCGAGGCGTTGGACATGATGCTTGCACGCGAAGGGCGCAGTGAAATGGCGCAGGCATGTTATGACTTCCTGCCGATGCGGGCGAAGCTGGACCTTGCCGGCTGGCCCGAAATCGACATCTTCTCGCACTGATCGGCCTTGGAATGGCGCGGTCAAGCGGCACATATTCACGCGTCATCGCTTGGTTGAAGATCCTCTTGCCGCTTATCGCGTTGGGTTTGTTGTCGACGGTGTTCTTGCTGTCGACAGAAATCGACCCAGGCGCGGACCTGCCGTTCAGTGATGCAGAGATGGCCGACCGTGCGTCATCGCAGCAGGTGACGGCACCTTATTTCTCGGGCGCGACAAGCAGCGGTGCCTTGTTGACCATCACCGCCGAAAGCGCGCGCCCCGACCCGGAAGAGCCGGGCCGCGCCTTTGCGTCCTCTGTGATCGCGCGCATGAAGATGAAGGACGAAAGTCAGATCATGCTGAACGCCCACAGCGCCACGTTCAGCGATCTTGACGACACGGCAATATTGTCCGGTGAGGTGTTGATCGAAAGCTCAACCGGCTATGTTATGACAACGCAAGAGCTTTCCGCCTCACTCAGTCGGATCGAGGCGGAAAGCACCGGACCGGTCGAAGCGACGGGCCCTGCCGGAACACTCAATGCTGGCCGAATGCGCATAGAAACGATCGGCGATGGCGAGGATGTCCGTTTGCTGTTCACCGATGGTGTAAAACTGGTATACGATCCGCAAAACTAGAAAGAACTGACCCATGTTGCCGATCCGTCCCGCGCTTTTGGCGCTTGCTCTCATCCTGCCGTTGCCGGTTTACGCGCAGGGGGCCAATGTCGCGTTTGGCGCGTCTCGTCAGGACAGTTCCGGCCCTGTTGAGGTCACGGCTGACAACCTTTCAGTCAATCAATCGGATGGCACTGCACTTTATACCGGCAACGTCGTCATCGGTCAGGGCGACATGCGGCTTGCGGCACCGCGGGTTCTGGTGGTCTTCGCGGAAGACAACAGCAAGATCGACCGGCTTGAAGCGACCGGCGGCGTGACCCTTGTCAGTGGAGAGGATGCGGCCGAGGCCGAGCGCGCCGATTATGACATCGACGGCGGAACCATCGACATGGCTGGAAACGTTCTGCTGACACAAGGCCCAAGTGCCGTCACGTCAGAGCGTATGCGCGTCGATCTGGACGCGGGCACTGCGCAGATGAGCGGTCGGGTGAAGACCATTCTGCAAAACGGCGATCAGTAATGACGCCCCCGGAACTGAAAGTGACCGAGGGCGGAAACGGATTGCGTGTTGAACACTTGCGGAAAAGTTATCGCAAGCGCGTGGTGATCCGCGATGTCAGCTTGAATTTACGGCGCGGCGAGGTTGTGGGCCTGCTTGGGCCCAACGGGTCTGGCAAGACCACGACATTTTATGCGATCGCAGGTCTGGTCAGTCCGGAAGGTGGGCAAGTCACGATCGACGGGCGCGACGCAACCTACCTGCCAATGTACCGCCGTGCAAAATATGGCATCGGCTATCTTCCACAGGAAATGTCGATTTTTCGTGGCCTCTCGGTCGAGGACAACATTGCGGCAATTCTGGACATCAGCCAATCGGACCACCACAAGCAGCGCGAACGCCTGGAGGAATTGCTGAGCGAGTTCTCCATTGAGCATTTGCGCCGTGCGCCAGCATTGGCCCTGTCAGGGGGCGAGCGTCGCCGGGTCGAGATTGCCCGCTGCCTGGCCGCCGATCCCAAATATCTGCTGCTGGACGAACCGTTTGCTGGCGTCGACCCGATTTCCGTCAATGAGATCCGTCATCTTGTTGCCGACCTGAAAAAACGCGGCATCGGCGTGCTGATCACCGATCACAACGTCCGCGAAACGCTGGAAATCGTTGATCGTGCTTACATCCTGCATGACGGTACGGTGCTGATGTCCGGGACGCCGGAAGAGGTTGTCCAGAATGAAAACGTGCGGCGCGTCTATCTCGGTGATAATTTCAAGATCTCATGACGTCGCCGATCGCCCAACGTCAAGGGCAAGTTTTCAACTAAATTTGCGCGGTTCCGGGCCGGATTCGATTGACAGTTGACCTGCGTCTCGCCTCAAATGGGACCATGACAACACTGAGAAAGACCATCATGCTCTGCATCTCGGTTTCTCCGGAGGAAAGCCAATGCTCTTTTCAGTGATGTTTTTCCCCGCTTTGGACCTGACGTATAATGGACATCGCCATGCGTCTCATGTCCGAAGTGTCAGATAAGAAGGATCTCAGGATGCTCTACCAGATCACAGGCAAACATATTGACGTCGGCGAAGCCCTGCAAACACATGTAAAGAACGAGCTGAACTCGGTTGTTCAGAAATATGCAGAACGCCCAACCGACGCGAATGTCGTTTTTTCCAAGAGCGCCCATGAATTTGTCTGCGAGGCGACGGTGCATCTGTCGACCGGACTGACCGCGACTGCCAAGGCCTATGCCACTGAAATATATTCGGCTTTTGATGATTGCGCCGAGAAGATGGAGAAACAGCTCCGGCGGTACAAGCGCCGTTTGAAAGACCATCACAAGGACCGTTCGGTACCCGTTGAACTTTTCGGGGCGGCCTCGTATATCCTCGCCAGCGATTCTGAGTCGGAAGAGTCGGAAACAGACACGTTGCAACCGATCATCGTGGCAGAGATGGAAACCAAGATACCCTCTCTGACCGTGGGTGAGGCGGTCATGCAGATGGAGCTTGCCGGTGCGCCGGTCCTTGTGTTCCGAAACGAAAAGAAGGACGGGGTGAACGTCGTATACCGCCGTGAAGACGGCAATATCGGCTGGATCGACCCGTAATCGACCACTTCGGCAGCACGCCAGCAGGCTGTGTCAAAGCGCCGGTAAGACAGGCATGTAATGAACTTTCTCAAGCTTTTGAAACCGGAGGCGGTCAAGGTTATTGGCGCAGCTTCCAGCAAGAAACGATTGATGCATGATCTGGCTGACCTGGCAGAGGCTGCTTACGGCATCAGCGCCCCGGCGGCGGTCGAGGCGCTGATGGAGCGTGAAAGCCTTGGCCCAACGGGTGTGGGGCAAGGCGTTGCGCTGCCGCATGCACGCATTCCGGAACTGTCTGACGTGGTCGGCGTCTTTATCCTGTTGGACAAGCCGATCAACTTCGAATCCGTCGACCGACAACCGGTCGATGTAGTTTTTGGATTATTCGCGCCCGAGGATGCCGGCGTTGAACATCTCAAGGCTTTGGCGTTGGTTTCGCGGACGTTGCGGGAGGCGTCAGTTTGCGCAAAACTGCGAGCCAATCCGGATGCTGCGACGCTGTACACGATCCTGACCGAAGGCGAGTCGGTCGCTATCGCGTAGCTGCCCAGAGACATAACTGAAACCTTGCGCGGGCGGCTCCTTAGCTGGGGCGAGTCGTTGCTGACGATGGTTCTCAGGGGCTCCAATCGCTGAAGCCAAAGATCAAATAATCACGGTAGTAAGCGTCGCGTGCCAGTGCCTCAAGCTCGGCACTGTAGATTTCTTGCAGGGTGAAAGGCACATCCGGGCTGGCGTCTTCGGTGTCGTGTGGCGCATGGTGGCCGACCTGCATGGCAAGGGCAGGAAGATAAACGGACATTTCCTCCTCTCGTACAATCATGTCAGGGAGGGCAAAAGTGCTCATGTCTTGTAGACATTGCGCCTGACTGGCCCAATGGGCATCCACACGAATAGCGGTCTGACCATTCAGGTTGGCCTTCAAGAATTTCAGAAACGCAGCAAACGCGGTCTGGTGAGCGTTGGCGTCGTAGCGCGGATCTGACGGATCATCCGGCAGGTCTAATCCGTGGACACGTTGCAGGGCCCGCCGAATTTTCGCAAAACTGCCCGGTCCGCGGGCCAGGATTTTCGTGCAGAACGCGGTATGGGCGCGCAATAGCGGATGCCGGATCACGGCAAAGCTGCGATGGCCGGGCTTTGCCTTCATCCATTTGCGCAGGCTATTTTGCGAGAACCGAGTCTGTAACGCGTTCCTGCCAGCGCCATCCAGCGATGCCAGCCAGTCCAGTACCACTTCTTCCGGGCCCGACCGGATCGGCAGGTAAAGCAGCGCGCTGGCTGGCGCGGCGACATAACGGGGAACCTGCGGGCCGCGCCGCGGTTCGAAATTCGGCGTACGCGTCAGGTTGAAGCGATCCAGGTTGGCCAAGGCAGCTTCCATCTCCGGGAAATTCGCAACCTTGTCGGCAAGCGGTTCGGGGTTCTGACGCTTCAGCTTTTTGTCCAACCCTTCAAGACGGTCAGCCACGCCCAGCCACGCTGCCAGCCCGTTCATCACCGCAATGTCCTGCAAATCCTCAAACGCGACGTAAAAGGCGGTCTGGCCCGTCGTTTGCAGCGCCTTAAGCAGGCGAACCTGAAATGCTTGCAAGCGGGGCAGGTATTCTTTGAATTCTTCGGCATCAAACCAGGCAGGACTGTCTTTTCGTTTCTCGACATTGGTCAGCTTCCACTGGCCGGTGGCTTTGGCGATCTTCCAGCTTGTGTAGCTTTCGATCGGGTTGCGTGTCAGAACAATCTTTGCACATCGTGGATCGTTCAGGATCAGATCAAGCGCGCCGGGATGATGATCGTGGAAGAAGCGAAATCCGCCAATCCCATTGGTTTGGTCGCGGATGACCTCGATCAGGTGACCGGGGTCACGGTCGCGTTGAGCAAGGGTGACATCTAGCATGTCTTCCGAATTTGGATAGCCGATGAAACTGGGGTTGAAGGCTTCGCCATGACAGGTGAGGCCGTCGAATTGGTTAAGGTTTGCCTCGAGAAAATTGGACCCGGTGCGCATCTCTGCAAACACCACGAAATAGTCGAATTGCGCGGCCATCCTCTATCGTACCAGATACGGTTTTTGAGGCAAAGATTGTGCATTCATCGGTTCAGGATTTACCGGAAAGTTGCCTGTCAAGTTGGGCTGGACACCCTGATTTTTCAAGTTTTGAAGGAATTGACCAAATCCGGTCAGGTCGGCCATCCGGGGCGCTTCTGCCAGCTGTCGCGATGGTTTCTGACTCATCTCATCGATGATGGTTTGCAATAAGCTAATTGGCGCATCGATGAACTCTGCCAAGGTCCAAATCCTGACCCGCGCTTTGGCCTCCGGGCTGCGTAAGATCGCAAGATGTTCGGCTTCGACCTGCTGTAGCTTGGTCGCATCTTTGCGGATGTCGGCGAAATCGACATTGGATTTGAACAGCGGAATGGCCCATGCGCCGCTGATGACGGACACTTGCGCGTTGCGATCGAAAGCGATGGTTTCGCGAATCCGTTGATCGTCGGTTGGTCCAAACAGGAAACATTGCCGTTCGCCGCGCGTGTTCCACAGCAGATTGGTCAAAAAGGCGGCACAATTGGCATCGCGCAATGCGGCGCTATCAGACAGGCCGCCTGCCACGATGGTTTTCCCACCCGCAAATTCAACGCGATCTCGTGCAAACAGGTGGCCGTGCAAACGGGTTCCGGTTGTCCGGTTCATCCAGTCTGAAAAATCTTCGAACAGGTCGGAAAACCCATGAAAAACAGAATATTTTGCAGCGGTGCCGCTGGCGTAACCACTCCGCGGAAAACGGCTTTGCATATATAGGCCGGAACGTCCGCGGGTCCGGCGCTGCACCGCTTTGGCAAAGATGCGATCAACCTTGCCAAGATCTGGCTCGATTCTGTTCATGTCGTTGCGGGGCGCGGCCAGGAATGCATCGTAGAGTTTATTCGCGCGCGGCCAGATCTTGCGTGCAACGAAACAGTCCGACCGCCGCAGAAGCCGCAAATGGTCGTCGTAAAAGATGTGAGGTCTGCCCTGGAAATCAAACTTGGACAGTGTCAAAGAGCGGCTTTCCAGCGCAACGGAATAACGGCGCGCAAGTGTTTGAAAGTAACTCTCGTCCGGTATCCAGACCCGTTTGAAATACTTGTCGAACACGGGCCGTTTGGGATCTTGCAGAATGGCTGATAGTGTCTGTCGCGTCAGGCACCACCACTGGCTTCCCATATGCGGCACGATTCCGTCGGGTATGTTTCGCTTGAACCCGATACGGCGCTGAAGATCGACATACTTATCGAACAGATAGCGATGCCTTTTCCACGAAAACGGGAACCTTAAGGTGAAGCGTTCCTCGTCCAGCCCACCAACTGGCCAAAGCACCGTCGCGACATTCGCGCTTTCGATGAAATCGGTCTGAGGTCGCTCTGCCAGATAAGAGATCAGGTCTTCGACGGGGCGCAATGGCAGGCACGCACCGGAGGTCAGATAGACGTGCCGAATTTCCTTGAAAGAGGACAGCATGATCTCGCTGGCATCCTGAACGGCAGAAACAAGACCCCATGTGCCCCATTCGCAACGGTGGCGCGGCGCGAATTTCAGCGTTGCGACGTCAGACAGGGCCGCAGCGAATTTTTCATACCGAGCGAGCGGCAGCGCTTTATCGACATGAATCACCACGGGACAGCCCGCCCGAGCCCAGTGACGGGCCACTTGTTCGGCCCGATCGAATGCGGTGTGCACAAGCATGATGATGCCGACAGTCATGCCCAGTTACCTTTCGACATGAGACCCAAAACTTCCAACTGTCTCCAGTTAATGTACTTCTCAGAGAATTCGCACCAAATGTCTGGATTATGCCGCAGCCGATCAGCATAGGCGATATATTCCTTTGACTTGGCGGAATGCTGTCCTCGGCTCAGCTCTTCTTCGGCTTTGGCAGCGAAGGTGTTGAGGAACTTCATATGCATCAGGATGCCGCTGGCTTTTTCACCACCACTTTTATCGTACACGATATTCAACCCGCGCGGTAACAGCATATGGGTGGAGCTGACATAGGCGTAACGTCGGTCCCATTTGACCAACGGCACCTTGTTAAGCGCTGGTGCCTGTTTCGGCTTGTCCGCAAAGAACACACGCGCACGCGGCCCACCCTGGATCCATAGGTTCCAAAAGTCGGGGTTACGTTGAATGGTGTAGTTCCCGGCATCAAACCACGGCGCGATTTCCAGCGGGTTCTGCCCGGCAGTGTAGGGGTGTTTTTTCAGCGGTCCTTTGGGGTACATGTCCAGAAGCATCGCGCCAAAAGACCGCACCGAGGAGCTGTCCAGCCAATCGGTCAGCGCCTGGATCGGTCGGGTATCGCAGAACGGGAAGACGAAGAATTCATCCGGATCCACCACCAATGCCCAATGACCATGGGCATATCTGCGCAGCAACCAATTCGTCCAATCAACGCCAAACCGGGCGGCCCTGTAGCTGTCTTTCGTGGTCCAAAGAGAGATGTCGGGCTGATCCTGCAAATACTCGCGCGTGCCATCACTGCTGTCATTGTCGACGATCAGGAAGTGGAGAACGCCAAGATCTCGATAATATTCTAGAAAATACGGCAGCCGGACCAGTTCATTGCGCATCGTTGAGACCAAGAGCATATCGTTGTCCCGGATCGCTCGGGTTCGGTCCGCTGCAATCGTCAAGCCAAGGCTTTTGCGGCGCGCGCGCATCTGAAATTGTTTGCGCTTCAATCGCCGCCGATATGAATTGATCAACTTCAATTCATGCCCCTCATGGCGACAGTTTCACGCCGCCGCTCTCCTTCTACTCTGCACTGATTAACGCACTGTCGTATTTGACTTAACAAGTTAAGAACCGCTTTGGTTGGGGGCAGAACGGCCATTCTGGTATTGTTAATTCAAAACATAGGCATATCGCGACGGATCGTAAACCTGTTGCGTCTCACATCCAGTTGCCGCGCGACATGAGGCCCAGTGCCTCCATGTGGCGCCAACTGATGTAGCGGGTTGAATGCTCGCACCAAAGATCAGGGGCCTGCATCAATGCCTCATAGTAATCTTCATAGACTGCGCTGTTGTTGAAGTGTTCCTGGCGCGCCTTCTCTTCTTCGGACTTCTGGACGATCGTATCGAGAAACTTGGTGTGAAGCAGCAGCCCCGACAGGATTTCCGCCTCGCCATAGACCTGGTTCAGACGGCGCGGCAACAGCGCATGAGTCGAGTTCAGATAGGCATAGCGTCGGTGCCAGCGGACAAGCGGCGTCTTGTTCATTGTAGGCGCGCGTTGCGGTGTGTCGGCGAAGAACTTTCGCGCGCGGACACCGCCTTGAATCCACAGATTTCTCAAATGCGGCTGCATCTGGATCCGGTAATTGCCGTGGTCGAACCACGGCACAATCTCCAACGGATCCTGCCCCGGCGCATAACTGTAGGTATCAACGCGGCCTTTTGGATACATATCCAACATCATCGCAGCAAATGATGGAGTTTGGCATTCGTCCAACCATTCCGTCAGCGCGGGCAGTGGGCGGGTTTGCCAGTTCGGATAGATCAGAAGTTCATCGGCATCGACAGTCAGGCACCAATGGCGATGACCGTGACGCATCATAAGCCATGTCAGCCAATCAAGGCCAAAGCGCGACAGACGATAACTGGCGGGGGTTTGCCACAGCGACACATCGGGCTGATCCGCCAAAAGAATTTGGGTTTCGTCGGTGCTGCCATTGTCGACGATCAGAAAATGCGCGACGCCAAGCTTACGATAATGCTCCAGAAAGAAGGGCAGCCGCAGCGCTTCGTTTCGCACCGTGGCAAATAGCAGAATGTCGGTGGAGACCATGGTGCCTGTGCGGTCAGCAACGCACCGCATTTGATGCCTTTTGCGCAGCGCCCGAAGCAGCAGCCTGCGGCGTTTCCAGCGCAGCTTGTAGCCCATCCAAAGATCTTGCCACGTCTGTCGGCCCACATTCCACCTTTCCGGATGACCGCTCCGTCCTGTTGTCGACCGCTTCTGACCACATTGAGCTGTCGCCTGATTTCGTATTAAGGACCAGTTTAGTTCAAACAACTGTCTCGTGAGAGGGTCGTGCGTCTCAGCTTACAAAAAAGTAAGCGTCCATAATCCCGCCACCCTGCGTTGCAGTGAATGAAAGCCGCTTTCAAAATTCGGTGCGGACAATCAGGATCGCCCGATTGCCTAAGGTGACTTGTCCGCAAGCCTCTGGGGGCGCGGCCGTCAAGCCCAACTGTGTCCTGCGACACAAAGCCCAAAGCCATCGCGGGAGAATAATGTCGCGGCCGCATCACCGGCTATGCGGGCAGGTGCCAAGACGGGCTACTCGGCGGCTTTCTCCGTTGCAACAACTTGCGTCAGGAAGCGGCGGAGGTCGTCTTTCAAATCGTCACGGGCAAGGCCGAACGAAACGGTCGCTTGCAGAAAACCAGCCTTGGAGCCGCAATCAAAGCGCTGCCCGCGAAAGCGGAAGCCGTAGACGCCGTCGTCGTTCCCGATCTCCTGGGCAATGGCGTCGGTAAGCTGAATTTCTCCGCCGGAACCTGCGCGCATTTTATTGAGATTACCTAGCACGTTAGGTGTCAGAATGTAACGACCGATAACAGCAAGGTTTGACGGCTCCGTGCCAGGGTCGGGTTTCTCGACCATGCCTTTGACCGATACCATCGCGCCCATGTCTTCCTGAATGTCGAGCACACCGTAGGAGCTGGCCTTGTCCCGAGGAACTTCCATCGCCGCGACCATATTCCCGCCAACCTCTTCATAGGCCTCTACCATCTGCTGGAGGCAGGGTTTTTCAGCAGCGATCACGTCGTCGGGCAGCATCACAGCGAAAGGTTCATTTCCGATCAGGCGGCGGGCGCACCACACAGCATGACCAAGCCCAAGCGCCTTGTGTTGACGCAGATAGGCGATCGCCCCAGATTCCATATTGGTGCTTTTCAGCACGTCCAACAGCTCTGTCTTGCCCTTCTTGCGAAGCTCGCTTTCCAATTGCGGTGCCTGATCGAAGTAATCCTCCAGCGCGCCTTTGCCGCGTGAGGTCACGAAGATGAATTCTTTGATCCCGGCGGCGCGCGCTTCGTCAATAGCGTATTGGATCAGCGGGCGATCGACCAATGTCATGATCTCTTTCGGTACAGACTTCGTTGCGGGCAGAAATCGTGTGCCAAGTCCAGCAACCGGGAAAATCGCTTTGGTAACCTTGTTTCGCATACCGTTTCTCCTGATCTGGGCAACGTCACATAACGTCAAAAATTGTTTCGAACACTTCTTAGACTAGAAATACCTAACATTCATACTGAAAAACTACCGCAATTACCTTGGTTTCAGGGGAATTGCGGAGCATTTTGCGCGCATTTGACGCAACGGGGATTATTGTTTCGGCGTCACGACACATAGGTGAAGATATGAAATGCGCAGGCATGGCAAGCGCGTGGTGCCCCAAAAGAACGTCGGTGGGACATGCATGCGCTCCGCCGACGTTCTGTTTTCAGGCGTCTTGCAGGGTCACGCCGGGGGCGTAGGCAATGAAGAACGGATTGGCAAATCCGTCCTTGCCATAAGCCAGCGGGGTGTGGTCATCAAAACGCACGACGCGCCCGCCTGCGCCGGCTAAAACGGCGTGCCCGGCAGCCGTGTCCCATTCCATCGTGCGTCCAAGGCGCGGGTAAATGTCAGCCTCGCCAGTTGCGACAAGGCAGAATTTCAGAGAGGATCCGGCGCTGGTCATGTCCTTGACGTTGTATTTGCCAATATAGTCATCGGTTGCCTGATCACGATGCGATTTAGACGCGACGATCATCAATCCGTCATTATCGGGTGTTGTAACGCTCATCTGGGTGGTTTCGCCTGGCTCGTCCTTGTCGAACGCACCGGTCTCTTCAACCGAAACACCGGTGGAGCCGGTATAGAACAGGCGCCCCTTTGCCGGCGCATAGACGACGCCGCGCGTGGGCACGCCGTTTTCAACCAGCGCGATGTTCACGGTGAAATCCCCCCGGCGGTTGATGAATTCCTTTGTGCCGTCCAGCGGATCGACGATCAGAAAGGTCCGCGCGTCGACAGAATGGCTTGCGGCCTGTTCTTCGGTGACCAACGCTACGTCGGGAAATGCGTCTCGCAGGCCCGCAGAGATATGCGCGTCCGCCGCCTCATCTGCCGCTGTGACCGGGCTGTCATCGGATTTGACCTTCACGCCGAAATCGTCGGCGTTGTAGATGTCCATAATCAGATCGCCGGCTTCGAGCGACAGTTTGCGCATCACGCGGGTCAGGGTTTCGTAGTTCAATTCCAGTCTCCTTCGGCCACCGGCATGCAAATGTTGGGCGGATTAATTGATTAGCAGGGTCTGGCCCTTTATGATAGCGCGCAGGCGGAACGGCAAGAAGTCCAGACAGCTGGCGTTCCCCCGACCCGGAGCAGTGTGCCGATGTTTCAACAATCCAAGCCGCGGTCCACTTTCGGATCCGCCATCAATATTGCAGAGCTGATTTATCACGGCAGCGTCAGATCGGTGCGCAAGACGCACGGCAATGCGTTTATGGCGCTGTTGATCAACATGCTTCAGACGATCATTTTCGTGATGGCGTTCTATTTCATGTTCATCATCCTGGGATTGCGCGGTGCCGGTATCTCGGGCGACTTCATGGTCTATATTATGACAGGGGTTTTCCTGTTTATGACCCATGTGAAGACACTGGGCGCGGTATCGGGAGCAGAGGGACCGACAAGTCCGATGATGCAGCATGCGCCGATGAACACCGCCATCGTGATCTGTTCAGCGATGGTTTCGGCGCTGTATATTCAGATTCTGTCACTGTTCGTTATACTGTTTGCCTATGACGTTCTGGTCAATCCGGACTTGCTTGAGGATATTCACGATCCCGTCGGGTGTATGGCAATGTTGCTGTTGGCCTGGTTTACCGGCGCGGCGATCGGCATGGTGTTTCTGGCGCTGCGACCGTGGTTCCCGACACCTGTCAGCATCATCAGCACGATTTACCAACGCGCCAACATGATTGCTTCGGGCAAGATGTTCGTGGCCAACACCCTGCCACCAGCGATGCTGAAACTTTTCGACTGGAACCCGTTGTTCCATGCCATCGACCAATCCCGAGGCTATGCTTTCATCAACTACAATCCGCGTAACTCCAACTGGGAATACGCGTTTATCCTTGGGGCTGTGCTGATGGTGATCGGCCTTATGGGAGAGTTCTATACTCGCAAGAAAGCCTCAGCCTCCTGGGCGGCACGCAGGTAACCATATCGGAATTCTTCATGGCTGCGGTCATCTCGATCACGTCACGACCCGTAGCGTCAGGTTGATCCGTCCGCCCTGCGGAAGAAGTGTCGAAGAACCAAAGCGTATCCGGTCCACGCCGTGATATGTCAGGCGCGCCGCTCCGCCCATCACCACCACATCACCGGAGCGCAGCCAGAAAGATTCTGTCGGGCCTTTGCGTGCATCGGTGCCGACTCGGAACAGGCCCTCATCGCCCAGCGATACTGACAGGACGGGAAAGCTGAAGTCGGCTTCGTCACGGTCCTGATGCAATCCCATCCGTGCACCCTCGCCGTACCAGTTGACCAAGCAGCATTCGGGCAGGCGGTGGTTGTTCGCCAAAGCCCGCCATATGTCCAGCACGCGTTCAGGGATCGGTGGCCATGCCTCGCCGTTCGGATGCTTTTCGGCGTAGCGGTAGCCGCTTCGATCGGAAATCCAGCCGAATCGCCCTGCTGACGTCATGCGCACTGACATTTTCTTGCCCCAGCGGGTTTCCGGTGAAAACAGGGGCGCTGCTGTGACGATGCCGCGGATGTCGTCGACGAGCGCCGCTTGCTCTGGGCGGTCCAGATAGCTGCGATAGACGTCAATGCCGCGCAGGGTGAGCGAGGGTTCCATGCCGGTATTTCGCCCCGTTGGATGCTCTCGCGCAACGGAAATCCGAAAAATTTGCTGGATGACCGGGTTTGCGGCGCTTGCAGCGTCAATTGTGCCTCCTTATATACCCTGCGAAGCGCGGGTCAGGGTGGCCAACTCTGGCGCGTTACACAACCAACGGGGCAGGGATGCCATAAAGGGTCCTGACCTCGTGTCATCGCCTTGAATAAGAAAGGGATCGCAACATGGCCAAAGTTATTGGTATCGACCTTGGAACCACCAACAGCTGCGTCGCCATCATGGATGGATCGCAGCCACGCGTGATCGAGAATGCGGAAGGTGCGCGCACCACGCCGTCGATCGTCGCGTTTACAGATGACGAGCGCCTCGTGGGTCAGTCCGCGAAACGGCAGGCCGTCACCAACCCTGAAAACACCGTCTTCGGCGTCAAGCGTCTGGTCGGTCGTCGGAATGACGACGCGGATTTGGCCAAAGACCGCAAGAATATGCCGTTCGAAGTGATCGATGGCGGTAACGGCGACGCTTGGGTGCGCGCCAAAGGCGAGAAATATTCGCCCAGCCAGCTTTCGGCCTTCATTCTGCAAAAGATGAAAGAGACTGCCGAATCCTATCTTGGCGAAGACGTCACGCAAGCCGTGATTACCGTGCCTGCCTACTTCAACGATGCCCAGCGTCAGGCCACCAAGGATGCGGGCAAAATCGCCGGTCTTGAAGTGCTGCGGATCATCAACGAGCCGACAGCCGCTGCGTTGGCATACGGTCTCGACAAGAAAGAAGCGCGCACTATCGCGGTCTATGACCTTGGCGGCGGTACGTTTGACGTGACCATCTTGGAAATCGACGACGGTCTGTTTGAGGTTAAATCGACCAATGGCGATACGTTCCTTGGTGGTGAAGACTTTGACATGCGGATCGTCAACTATCTGGCGGATGCGTTCAAGAAAGAGCATCAGGTCGATCTGACCAAAGACAAGATGGCCCTTCAGCGCCTGAAAGAGGCGGCCGAAAAGGCGAAGATCGAACTGTCCAGCTCCAGCCAGACAGAGATCAACCAGCCGTTCATCTCGATGGGCGCCAACGGTCAGCCGCTTCACATGGTGATGAAGATGACCCGCGCGAAGCTGGAAAGCCTTGTGGGTGATCTGATCAAAGCATCGATGAAGCCCTGCGCCGCTGCGTTGAAAGATGCCGGTATCGCCACGTCCGAGATCGACGAAGTCGTTCTGGTCGGTGGTATGACGCGCATGCCGAAAGTGATCGAGGAAGTCACCAAATTCTTCGGGAAAGAGCCGCATAAGGGTGTGAACCCGGATGAGGTCGTCGCCATGGGTGCCGCCATTCAGGCCGGTGTTCTTCAGGGCGATGTCAAGGACGTTGTGCTGCTCGACGTGACCCCGCTTTCGCTGGGGATCGAAACGCTGGGTGGCGTGTTCACCCGTCTGATCGACCGCAACACCACGATCCCGACGAAGAAAAGCCAGGTCTTCTCGACCGCCGAGGACAACCAGAATGCCGTGACAATTCGGGTGTTCCAAGGCGAGCGTGAGATGGCGGCCGACAACAAGATCCTTGGCCAGTTCAACCTTGAGGATATTCCTCCCGCGCCGCGCGGCTTACCCCAGATCGAAGTGACCTTCGACATCGATGCGAACGGTATCGTGTCCGTGTCTGCCAAAGACAAGGGCACCAACAAAGAGCACAAGATCACCATTCAGGCATCGGGTGGCTTGTCGGATGCCGACATTGAGAAGATGGTGAGCGAAGCCGAAGAAAACGCCGAATCAGACAAGGCCCGTAAGGAGCTTGTCGAGGCGAAGAACCAGGCAGAAAGCCTCATCCACTCGACCGAGAAATCGGTGGAAGAGCATTCCGACAAGGTTGATCCGACAACTGTCGAGGCGATCGAGTTGGCCATTGCCGCGCTGAAAGACGAAATGGAAACCGAAAACGCGGATAAGATTAAATCGGGTATCCAGAACGTTACCGAAGCTGCGATGAAGCTGGGTGAAGCGATCTACAAGGCCAGTCAGGAAGCCGGTGAAGACGGTCCTTCTGCTGCTGATGATGCAGGCGGTGCCGACGATGATATCGTCGATGCCGACTTTGAGGATCTTGACGACAGCAAGCGGGCCTAAGGCCGCGCCTGCGGAACATTCGGGGCCGGTCCGCACATCGGGCCGGCCCGTTTCGTTCCGCGATAAGGAGAACGACAATGTCGAAACGCGACTATTATGATGTTCTCGGGATCAAGAAGGGCGCTGCTGCGGACGAGATCAAGAAGGCCTATCGCAGTAAGGCCAAGGAACTGCATCCCGATCGCAACGCCGACAATCCCGAGTCAGAAGGCCAGTTCAAAGAAGTGAACGAGGCCTATGAGGTCCTGAAGGACGCCGAGAAAAAGGCGGCCTATGACCGCTTCGGCCACGCCGCTTTTGAGGGTGGCATGGGCGGCGGTGGCGGACGGCCCGGCGGCTTCCATTCCGGCCAGCAGGGTGATTTTGCCAGCGCCTTTTCGGATGTTTTCGATGATCTCTTTGGCGATTTCATGGGCAACGGTGGTGGCCGTGGTGGTCGACAGCGCGCGGCCCGTGGTGCGGATCTGCGCTACAACCTGCGCGTCACGCTGGAAGAAGCCTTCAATGGATTGCAGAAAACCATCAATGTGCCGACTTCGGTGCAATGTGGGTCTTGCAGTGGATCAGGTGCCGAAGGCGGTGCAGAGCCGACGACGTGCCCGACCTGTTCCGGTATGGGCAAAGTCCGCGCACAGCAAGGTTTCTTCACGGTCGAGCGCGCCTGCCCAACCTGTTCCGGTCTGGGCCAGATTATCAAGAACCCCTGCACAACATGCGGCGGCAACGGGCGTCTTCAGAAAGAGCGCGCGCTGAGCGTCAATATTCCTGCGGGCGTCGAAACGGGCACCCGTATTCGGTTGGCAGGTGAGGGCGAGGCGGGCCTGCGCGGCGGGCCTCCGGGTGATCTGTACATCTTCATCGAAGTGTCGGCGCATGATATTTTCCAGCGCGAAGGAAATAATCTGTTTTGCCGGGTTCCGGTTTCAATGACCGCAGCAGCACTTGGTGGGGATATTGAGGTGCCGACAATCGACGGCGGACGCAGCCGCGTCAAAATTCCGTCAGGCAGCCAATCCGGACGGCAGATGCGGTTGCGCAGCAAAGGAATGCCCGGTTTGCGGGGCGGTTCTGCCGGTGACATGTTCATCGAGCTTGCAGTTGAGACGCCGGTTAACCTGACCAGCCGTCAAAAGGAACTTCTGCGCGAGTTTGAAAACCTGAGCGAAGAGAACAACCCAGAATCTTCGACGTTCTTCAAATCGGTCAAGAACTTCTGGGATTCGATGAAAGGCTGAATCAGCTTTCCAAAAAACAGAACAACCGGCAAGGGCATAGTCCTTTGCCGGTTTTTTTGTACGCCGGGCGGTGCAGGATCAGATCTTGAGGAAAGGCTGCGCAAGGCGCGGCAACCAACCCTTGAACCGCAACGGGGCGTCGGTGACGGCCAGGCAGATGCAATCCTCAGAGATGTCGGCTATCGGCGTGTGCTCCAGATCAGCATCGGCAGTTTCCACGTCGCCCTTCTCGAATCGCGCGGTCGCATCTTCGAACGCGCCTTGCAGAACCAAGGTCAGCTCTGTCCCCGAATGGCCATGATCCGGCACTGCCGTGCCCGCCGGAATGAACAGCAATCGTGCCGTAGCCTCTGGGCCTGTAGGCAGAATCGCCTGCTTCACGCCCATCCCGACTGGACGCCATTTCACCGATGCGAGCGACCCGCCAACGTAATCGGCCAATGGCACAGGCAATGACGGATCACTGTTGCGACGGGGCGGGATGGACGCGTCAGACCCGATCAGGTCGAGCGTCCGGGTGAAGCTGTCATCCGACATGGCCTGCGTGCCGCAGCTATCGATCAGGTTTCCACCGATGGCATCAAGGCTTTCGGCCGACGCGCGGCATTCGTCGCACATAGAAATATGCGCGGCAATGATCAGATCAAACGCTTCGGGCAGCGTGCCCGCCGCATAACGCATCAGCAGATCATCGGCTATATGGTGTTTTATCATCGTCGTGGTCATTTCATTGCGTGGCGCAAACGGTCGAGCGCCAGTCTTATGCGAGATTTGATCGTGCCAAGCGGAAGGCCGGTTTGCTCTGCGATCTCGCTGTGGCTGAGATCGCCAAAATACGCTTTTTCGATCAAGTTGCGCTGTTTTTCGGGTAAGGCGGCGATCGCGCGCCCCAGTTCTTCGGTTTCCTGTTGCAGTCCCAGAACTTCGGCTTGGTCCGGTTCGGCCTCGGGACCCCAGGTCAGATCTTCGGGTTCCGGGCGGCGTTGCTTGCGGATCAGGTCAATCTTGCGGTTCCGTGCAATCGTGAAAACCCATGTCGACACGCTGGCGCGACTGGGGTCGAACAGGTGCGCCTTGCGCCAGAGCGTGGCCATCACGTCCTGCGCGCATTCCTCTGCAAAGGCGGCATCGGTGCCGCCCCGCATCACGAACCCTTTCACGCGCGGCGCGAAATGCTCAAACAACTCGCGGAACGCCTGCTGATCCTGACGGTCACGAATGCGCCGCACATGATCTACCCAGTCGGTCGCGTTGCTGCGCTTTGTCCCTTTCACGCAAATCTTCTCCGGCGTCGTAACTGGATGCGCAGCTTGTGGCATCTGCGTGAAACAGACGTGCTTTGGCTGCGGCCTTGAGTGTTCAGCGTTGCTTAACATGCCATGAATACGCTTGTCAGTGTCGGTCGGATCAACATTGCGGATTTTTCTTTACATCCAATCGCGAAGGCGAGCCGTAACAAGCCTGTAGACAACTTGAACGACAGGAAATTTGATGCCCTTCGAAGCTAGTACGGCCCGCCCAGGAAACATCGCCGTGATCGGGGCCGGTATCTCTGGAATAGGGGCCGCGCATTTTCTTGCCGACGATAACCGGGTGACGCTGTTCGAAGCTGGTGAAAAACTGGGCGGCCACGCGCGGACCATCGTTGCCGGTCGAAACGGGGATCAGCCGGTCGACACCGGGTTTATCGTTTTTAACTATGCCAACTACCCGACGCTGACAAAGCTGTTCGCACGACTCGACGTGCCCGTCGTGAAAAGCAACATGAGCTTCGGTGCCTCGCTGGACGGCGGTGCGATGGAATACGGGTTGGGCAATATGGCTGCGCTGTTTGCTCAGCGATCGAATCTTTTGAAGCCGCGCTTCATCGGAATGGTGCGCGACATCATGCGCTTCAATGCGCGCGCTTTGGACGCTGCCACTGACAGAAGCCAGCCGTTGGGCGATTTTCTGACAGAGTTGAAAACCGGCGACTGGTTTCGCGATTACTACCTGCTGCCCTTGTCAGGCGCGATCTGGTCCACCCCGACCGACAAGATACTCGATTTTCCGGCACATGCGCTGATCCAGTTTTTCGAGAATCATGCCTTGCTTAGCCACACCGGACAGCATCAATGGTGGACGGTGAAGGGCGGATCTGTGGAATACGTTCGGCGTCTCGAACGCTCGTTGCGCAGCCGTGCCGTGACCCTGCGCCCGTCCACGCCGGTTGCCGGTGTGAGGCGCACCGCCTTTGGCGTCGAGATTCGTGCCGAAGGCGGTGAATGGGAAATCTTTGACGATGTGATCTTTGCCACCCATTCCGACGATACGCTCAGGCTGCTGTCGGATGCCACCCCGCAGGAACAAGCGGCCTTGGGTGCGATCCGCTATCAGCCCAATCAGGTGACCTTGCACGCGGATACCGCTATCATGCCGCGTAGGCGGGCGTGTTGGTCTTCGTGGAACTATGCCGAGGATGCCCGTCGGGACTTTGACCGGATCGATCTGACCTATTGGATGAACAGCCTCCAGCCGATCCCGCAGGACGATCCGATGTTCGTGACGCTGAATTCAACTCGCCCGATCCGCGAGGAACTGATTTATGATCAGACCACCCTGCGCCATCCAGTCTTTGATCTTGCCGCGCTCAAGGCTCAAGAAGAAGTGCGCACGATGAACGGAGCCCGCAGAACCTGGTTCACCGGTGCCTGGATGCGGCACGGTTTCCATGAGGACGGGTTGAAATCCGCGCTTGATGTCAGCGAGGCGATCCGTGCGCGCGATGCGGTCGAACAGGCCGCATGAAACACGTCGATCATATCCCCGGCCATACGTTCCACAGTCGCAAGGGCGGGGTGGAGAACGCCTTTAGATATTCGGTGGACTATGTGCTTCTTGATCCCGAGCACGCAGCGCAGATGCCTGCTTTGTTTTCGCTGGGCCGGGGCAACCTGACGTCGTTGCATGCAAGCGATCATGGCGGTGTTCCCAAGCAGGGACGGGGTGCGGAATGGGTCCGCGAGGTGTTGGCGGCGCATGATCTGGACCTGCCGGGGCGGGTGCTGTTGCTGACGCAGCCGCGTGTGCTGGGACATGTCTTCAATCCGGTCAGTTTTTGGCTGTGCCACGATGCATCTGGCGGCATATGTGCAGTTATCGCCGAGGTGACCAACACGTTCGGCGACCGACACAGTTATCTGGTCAGGCGCGAGGACGGTGCAGCGATCACGTCGCAGGACCGATTGCCTGCGGCAAAGCTGTTGCATGTCTCGCCGTTTCAGCCGGTTGAGGGCAGCTATACGTTTCGCTTCGACATCCGCGAAGATCGGATCGGCATCTGGATCGACTACCTGACCGGAAATGGCGGCTTGGTCGCGACCTTGACTGGCCCACGTCAACGGTTGACCAATCGCGGTATTCTCGCGGCCTGTCTGCGGCGGCCGTTCGGGTCCCGGCGGGTTCTGGGCCTGATCCACTGGCAGGCTCTAAAACTGTGGTGGAAAGGGGCAAGATACCGAAACCGTCCCGCGCCGCCGGATCAAGATGTGTCTGCCCAGATGCACCCCAATCAAGACAGGACGGTCTCCTGATGCGGGATTGGGCGGGCAAACGCTATTGGATCATCGGTGCATCCGAAGGGTTGGGCCGCGCGCTTGCCTTCAAGATGAGTGAAGCAGGGGCAGACCTGATCTTGTCGGGCCGCCGAGAAGAGCCATTGCGGAAACTGGCCGCCGAACTGCCCGGTGTGGCGCAGGTCCAGGTCATGGATGTTGCGGATCAGACATCCGTGGATGCCGCTGTCGAAACGATCGGGCTGATCGACGGGTTGGTGTTTCTGGCGGGTGTCTATTGGCCGATGGATGCAAAGGAGTGGGACCACGATCACGGGATTGCCATGGCGGATGTGAACTTTACCGGACAATTCCGCGTTTTAGGCCGAGTCGTGCCGCAGATGGTGGATCGGGGGGCGGGGCATATCGTTCTGACGGCCAGCCTGTCGGCCTTTCGCGGGCTGCCGGGTGCCATAGGCTATTCCGCGTCAAAGGCGGGTATCCTTGCGCTGGCGGAATCGATGCGATGCGATCTGCACAAGACGGGCGTCGAGGTGCAAGTCACCAATCCCGGTTTCATCCGGACGCGGCTGACCGACAAGAACGATTTCGACATGCCTTTCTTGATGGAGCCTGACGAGGCGGCGGATCAGGTCTTTGCGCATATGAACAGCCGCGCCTTCAAGCGCAGCTTTCCGCGGCTGTTCTCTATTGTGTTCCGCGGCAGGCAGTTGATGCCTGATTGGCTGTATTTCCGAATTTTCGGGTAGGCTCATCTTGCGCAGGATCAAGGACAGGCGCAGGCTTTGCGCACCAGTCTGGGGTAGATGCAGGAAAAGAGGAGATGCGCCATGTTGGACATAAGCACCCGAAAGGTCGCGCAAATCATCGTCATGTCGCGGGAACTTGGCCGCGCCGAAGCTGAATTGCGGGCCTTCATCGACGCGCTGAACGAGGATGAGCAGGCGGAACTGGTGGCGGTCATGTGGATAGGACGCGGCAGTTTCGAGGTGGAGGATCTGCAAGAGGCGATCCAAACCGCAAAACAAGAGGCCACAACACCGACCGCCGACTACCTGATCGGAACGCCGCATCTGTCTGATAATCTGGAAAACGGGTTGGAAGCACTAGGCATCTCGGCAACCGACGAGGAAGACGAGGTGATGTAGTCAGATCAGCGCAGCGCACGACCTTTGACAATGGCGTCGGGGCCAAAGCGTGCGCGAATGCGGTCGGTTGCGCGCTCGGCCTGTCCGCGTTGCGCGGCTGTCGGATCCAACAGATCTGGCGCTCGGTCGGCGTCTGCTTCCGGGCAGAGGTCTGAAATGCCTGCACCGATCAGCCGGTAGGGCCCGACGCTGCCGACCTGATCGAACAGCCCGCGCGCGGTGCGATAGATCGTATCGGCCATTTGCGTGGCGTCGCGCAGTGTAACCCGCCGCGAGATCAGCGAAAAATCCGCTCGTTTGAGTTTAAGTGTTACAGTGCGCCCGGCCATTGCCTTTGCCTTGGCGCGGTCCGCCACTTTTTCCGACATCCTCCACAGGTGGCCGTCAAGAATATCCGGGTCGGACGTGTCCTCATTGAACGTGGTTTCGTTCGAGATCGACTTCATCGGACTGTGGGCCGAAATCCGACGATGGTCCTCGCCCCGTGCCAGATGCCAAAGCCTGTCGCCCATCGAACCGAACCGCGCGTGCAAATCGCGCCGGTCCCAGCGCAGCAGGTCGTCAAATGTCTGGATGCCCGCCTTGTCGAGCGCGGCTTGCGCAACTTGCCCCACGCCCCAGATCAGGCGCACCGGGCGCGGCCGCAAAAACGCCTGCGTTCCGGCCTTGTCGATCACCGAAAACCCGTGCGGTTTGTCGAGATCAGAGGCGAGCTTGGCGAGGAATTTGTTATGCGACAGCCCGATGGATCCGGTCAGTCCCAGTTCGTTCCGCATCCGCCGGATCAGGCGGGCCAGCATAACCGCAGGCGGAGCGCCATGCAGACGTTCGGTGCCGGTCAGGTCCAGAAATGCCTCGTCCAGTGAAAGCGGTTCGATGGTCGGGGTTAATTCATCCATCATCGCGCGGATTGCGCGGCTGGCATCAACATAGGCGGACATACGGGGCTTGACGACAATCGCCTCGGGGCAGAGCTTTAATGCCTGAAACATCGGCATCGCAGACCGGACGCCCTTGATCCGCGCGATGTAGCACGCGGTGGACACCACGCCCCGCCGTCCCCCGCCGATAATAAGGGGCTTGCCTTCCAACTCTGGATTGTCGCGCTTTTCGACGCTGGCGTAAAAGGCATCGCAATCCATATGAGCGATCGACAGTTCGAACAGCTCTGGATTCTGCACAACGCGACGGCTGTGACAGGCCGCACAGCGCGGTCCGGCGTCAAAACGGGTCAGACAGTCACGGCATAGCGCGGGCATGGTCGTATTTCCGGGTAGGGTTTGCTATCAGCGGTACAGCGCCCTTTTAGCAGAAGTGACATGCCAGACGATACGAATTTCAGTGGGGCAAAGCTTATCCTGTTTATCGGAGAGCAATTGCTTGTTATCCGCCGCGACCACAGCAAGGGGATTCCCTGGCCCGGATACCTTGATTGGCCGGGCGGTGGGCGAGAGGATGGGGAGGCACCTGAAACCTGCGCGTTACGCGAGACGCGTGAGGAGGTTGGGTTGATGATCGATCCGGCCGAAATTGTGTGGCGTCATTCTCATCAGCGGCCCCATGGCCGGGTCTGGTTCTTTGTTGCACACATGCCAGCTAAGGCCGCAGCCGACATCGTGTTTGGCGACGAGGGGTTGGGCTGGGGTCTGATTGAACCGAGCGAATTTCTTAGTCGTTCCGACGCCATCCCGCATTTTCGCGATCAACTTGCGCGTTATTTAGACTGGCGCTCAAAGACTTAGACCGGTGCGTGGCAGTCAGGCAGCGCGCTGTCCCGACAGTTGGGTCTTCCAGCGTGGGGTTTCCTGTTCGTAGCGTGTTGCGGCACGGGCGACGCGGCGCGACAAAAGCGCATTTCCATTCTCCATGTCGCGTAACGCGATACGGGTCAATCCGCCGGAAATAATTTTGAATGATGTATTCATGGGCGCATGAAATGCGCTGGCGATGTGGACAAGGGCACTGCCAATATGCAGGGTCACGACAGCCTCGAAACACTGGCTGGCAGCGTTGTAGGTCACTTCGCTGATCTGGGCGAGAGGGTTTTGCATCGTACCGGCCTCCTGAGCCTTGATTGTGATGCAATAACTCCCATTCGGTCGAATTTGTTCCCGATACGGTCGGTTTGGCCTTCCTAGGCCAGTTCTGCCACGATCTTGCGCGCGGCTTTCGCTGGGTCCTCGGCTTGCCAGACTGGACGACCGACGACGATGTGATCGGCCCCTGCGTCAACGGCGCTTCGCGGCGTGGCGATGCGTTTTTGGTCGCCTTTGTCGGTGCCTGTCGGCCGCACGCCCGGCGTCACGATCAACCGGCCGCTCGCTTCGGGCAACGCACGAACCACAGCCGCTTCGTGCGGGCTGCTGATGACGCCATCGGCACCCGCCTCGAAGGCCCGCCCGGCGCGTTCTGCCACCAGATCGGACATATCGCCCGCCCGGATAAGCGAGGCGTCCAGATCGGCGCGATCAAGCGACGTCAGGATGGTGACTGCCAGGATCTTCATATCGCTGCCCGCAGCGCCTTCGCGCGCCGCGCAGACCACATGCGGGTCGCCATGCACGGTCAGGAAATCGAGGTCGAACTGGGACAGTCCGCGTACCGCTGCCTCGACCGTGGCACCGATGTCGAACAGTTTCATATCAAGGAAAATACGTTTGCCGTGTTCCTGTTTAAGTTCGTTGGCCAGTGCCAGGCCGCCACCTGTCAGCATGCCCAGCCCGATCTTGTAGAACGACACGGTGTCCCCCAGGGTTTTCGTCAGTTCCAGCCCCATCAGGGCGTTGGGTACGTCAAGGGCGACGATCAAACGGTCATCGGACATGGGGCAAGCCTTTCACATGGGGGTTTGGGTCTTTTCCGGTACGTCAGGTCGAAGGTCAAGCATGCTTTGACAAAGTGGCGAGGATCGGTGTTGCGACACCAGAATATTACGATTGGCAGCGCAGTCTTCCTGCAACAAAGTTCCGTCCGGTGCGCCGGGGCTGCACGCAGGTGAAGGCCGGGACGTGATGGCGCTTTCAGTTTTCACAGATGCCTCAAATGACATTCAAAAAATGCAATGTCTGGGGGCGAGGGACTTGAATCGAGGAGGCGGTAACGCCACCTTATTGTGGAAGGCCCAAACAGGCCATGTGCTGCCTTGCAGGCATGGTGAGATATGGGCGCTTAACGAAGGAGAGAGACGATGAACTTGGAGAAGTTCACGGAACGCGCGCGCGGGTTCATTCAAGCCGCGCAGACGATCGCGATGCGGGAAAGCCACCAAAGGCTGAGCCCGGAACATATTCTGAAAGCATTGATGGACGACGATCAGGGGCTGGCGAGCAACCTGATCAAACGCTCGGGCGGTTCGCCTGAACGTGTTGTCGAAGCCTTGGAACTGGCGCTGTCAAAAATTCCAAAGGTTTCCGGCGATGCGGGTCAGGTCTATCTGGACAGCACTACCGGCAAGGTTCTGGACGAGGCCGAAAAACTGGCCACGAAATCTGGTGACAGTTTCGTGCCTGTTGAACGTATGCTGACCGCACTGGCGATGGTGAAATCTTCCGCGAAAACCGCGCTGGAAGCGGGGTCCGTGACGCCGCAGGGGCTGAACGAAGCCATCAACGATATTCGGAAGGGCCGCACCGCCGACAGCGCTTCGGCAGAAGACGGCTATGACGCGCTGAAGAAATATGCGCTCGACCTGACAGAGCGTGCGCGTGAGGGCAAAATTGATCCGATCATTGGCCGAGACGAGGAAATTCGCCGCGCCATGCAGGTTCTCAGCCGCCGGACGAAGAACAACCCGGTTTTGATCGGGGAGCCCGGCGTCGGTAAGACCGCGATTGCCGAGGGACTTGCGCTGCGCATCGTCAACGGTGACGTGCCTGAAAGCCTGAGGAACAAGAGCCTGCTGTCGCTGGATATGGGCGCGCTGATTGCCGGTGCGAAATATCGTGGTGAGTTTGAGGAACGCCTGAAGGCCGTGCTGTCCGAAGTGACCGCTGCCGCTGGCGAGATCATCCTGTTCATCGACGAGATGCACACGCTTGTGGGTGCCGGCAAGGCAGATGGGGCGATGGATGCCTCCAACCTGCTCAAGCCTGCTTTGGCGCGGGGCGAGTTGCACTGTATCGGTGCCACGACGCTGGATGAATACCGCAAGCATGTGGAAAAGGACGCGGCCCTTGCCCGTCGCTTCCAGCCGCTTTTGGTTGAAGAACCCACGGAAGAAGACACGATCTCCATCCTGCGGGGCATCAAGGAGAAGTACGAGCTTCACCATGGTGTGCGGATTTCGGACGCCGCATTGGTGGCCGCCGCGACGCTGTCGCATCGCTACATTACCGACCGGTTCCTGCCCGACAAGGCGATCGACCTGATGGACGAAGCGGCCAGCCGTTTGCGTATGGAAGTGGATAGCAAGCCGGAAGAGTTGGACCAACTGGACCGCAACATTCTGCAAATGCAGATCGAGGCGGAGGCGCTGAAGCAAGAGGACGATCAGGCTTCGCGCGACCGGTTGGAAAAGCTGGAAAAGGATCTGGCCGACCTGCAAGAGCAATCCGCCGAAATGACTGCGAACTGGCAGGCCGAACGCGACAAGCTTGCCTCTGCCCGCGATATCAAGGAACAGCTGGATCGCGCGCGTGCGGATCTGGAGATTGCCAAGCGCAACGGTGATCTGGCAAAGGCCGGTGAGTTGTCCTACGGGGTGATCCCCCAGCTTGAAAAGCAGTTGGAAACGGCCGAGACGCAACAGCAAGACGGCGTCATGGTTGAAGAGGCCGTGCGGCCCGAGCAGATCGCGCAAGTGGTCGAGCGCTGGACCGGAATTCCGACCTCGAAGATGCTGGAAGGCGACCGTGAAAAACTGCTGCGGATGGAGGATGACCTGCATCGCCGGGTTGTTGGCCAGAACACTGCGGTCAAGGCGGTTGCGAACGCGGTGCGCCGCGCGCGTGCGGGTCTTAATGACGAAAATCGTCCGCTTGGGTCGTTCCTGTTCCTCGGGCCAACCGGTGTCGGCAAGACCGAACTGACCAAAGCCGTGGCCGAATTCCTGTTCGACGATGACAACGCCATGGTCCGCATCGATATGTCGGAGTTTATGGAAAAGCATTCGGTCGCCCGTCTGATCGGCGCGCCTCCGGGATATGTCGGCTATGACGAGGGCGGTGTTCTGACCGAGGCCGTGCGCAGGCGCCCCTATCAGGTGGTGCTGTTCGACGAGGTCGAAAAGGCGCACCCGGACGTGTTCAACGTGCTTTTACAAGTGCTTGACGATGGTGTGCTGACCGATGGTCAGGGCCGGACCGTGGACTTCAAGCAAACGCTGATCATTCTGACGTCGAACCTGGGGTCGCAGGCGCTCAGCCAATTACCCGAAGGGGCTGACAGCGGTGCGGCGCGACGTGATGTGATGGATGCGGTGCGGGCCCATTTCCGCCCGGAATTCCTGAACCGTCTGGACGAAACAGTCATTTTCGACCGGCTTGCCCGCGAGGATATGACCGAAATCGTGGAAATCCAGTTGCGACGTCTGCTCAAGCGTCTGGTTGGTCGAAAAATCACGCTCACCGTCGACGCGGAAGCAAAGAAGTGGCTGGCGGACGAAGGCTATGATCCGGTCTTTGGCGCGCGGCCGTTGAAGCGGGTGATTCAGCGCGCCTTGCAGGACCCGCTGGCCGAAATGATCCTGGCAGGAGATGTGGTGGAAGGTGCAGCAATATCGGTGGGCGCTGGGGCAGACGGCTTGATTATAGGTGACCGGATCGGCGCATCCAATCGTCCCAAGCCTGACGATGCCGTTATCCACTGACGACTGGCTGCAAGGCCCCGGATCAAGTCCGGGGCACGCCGGTCAGGTCTGAAACGTCGCGTCCCGGCCCCCGAGCCGGGACCTTGCTGCGAAGGACTGGACAAGAGGCGCACTGCTTCGTCCAATTTCGCACAGCCCGCCGAGACGCTTGGCGGGCTGTGCTGTTCATGGGATCAGTCTTTTCCCACGGCCGCACGCGCGATGCGATCAAGAAGCGCTTCGACTTCTTTCATCGGGCCGTCGGGAAAACTGCGATAGCCGATTGTGGTCTCGTTGGGACTCTCGGGTCGTTGCATGACGAAGATATCGTAGGGGCAGAACTGAATGTTCATCGGGTCCGCCTCCATCACTTGGCGCGACAGCGCGGCAGAGCAGAACGACACGACGTCGGCGTTGGTGTAAAGAACGACATCCGATCCGACATCAGCGCGGGTTCTTTCCAGCATCTCACCGACATGACTGACGGAATCGATCACCAGCCCTTCATCTAGAATCGCGCTTTCCAATCCGAAGGTCACATCGTCGAAGCTTTGCTCGACTGTGTAGGTCACCGCATCCTGCGCAAAAGCAGAAGTGGCTGCCAAAGCGGCGGCGGCAAACAGAAGCGTATTGAAGTTCATCATGGCTCTTTCCATTCTGCACATTTGACAAGCTTGTCCGCTGGTTCGGGTTTGTCCAGCCCGATAGTCACTGTCGAGGATGCCGGGGCGAGGATCAAGCAGGAAGGGCGGGCCGAGAATGCAATGAAGCGTCAGAGATATAGAGCGGTTGCGCTTGCCGTCCGGAACGGCAGCTAAAGGGATAGGGTCGCCTCGCTTTATGCTGGCATGAGCTTGTCGAAGAAGCTCTGACCAATGACGATGCGCAAACCAGGTATGCCAGCGAACTTTTCTGGCAGGCCCAGGATGGGTCCGGTCGGTTGGTGAACAGGTTTCTACGGAAACTGCCGCTATGGTCGGTCTACCTGCGGGGTATTCTGTCGGCGTTCTGGTTTGTCTGGCGCTGTGTATAATCCCACCGCTGTGTCAGCAAACAAGCTGACCCGTAAGCAGCTGCAAATCGATGAATCACTCTCAGTGGCCGGAGAGGGCAAATACATGGCGTTTCGACTCGGCCGAGTCGCCAATGCCGCGCCGCAGAATCATGGCGGATTGTGGTTTGGCTAGTAGAGACCACTACATTTGGTCGCTCTCCGCGCCCTCGAGACACTAACGTGCGCCCACGCCGCAGATTGAGCTAGTTTTTGGTAACACAACGCATTGAAAATAAAGAGAAATGGAAAAATTCATAAAAAATCCATATTTTCTATAAGAAAGTGCTTGCGGGTTTTGTGCACTGGCCGTAGAACCCCCTTCACCGGCGGCGCAGAGATGCACCAAGGGGACGCCAGACGGACTGGCCGGGACGGAAACGGACTG